>JBAUBP010000372.1:0-1736 GCA_049676905.1 Bathyarchaeia archaeon | reverse complement strand
GAAGAGATAGATCTACATCTTGGAAAACAATCTTAAAATCTTCATCAAAACCTCCAACCTCATCGAAAACGTTTTTCCTAAGCATTATACATGCGGCGGTGACCGCGCTACAATTACGAATAACTCTGTGAAGACCAAAGTAGTTGGATGCTTCATTTGGGAGACCTCTGAATGCATGATTGGCAACACCGCCAACTCCGAGAATAACTCCTGCATGCTGAATTGTAGTATATCTGTATCGCGAATCTGCGCTAGGAGGATAAAGAAGGAGCGCACCGACTATTCCAACCTCAGGTCTCTGTGAATGTTCTAACATAGATTCCAACCAGTTACCATCCACAACTTCTGTATCGTTATTCAGAAAAAGGAGGTATTCACCTTTTGCTAGTTTGGCTCCTAGATTATTTATCTTGGAGAAGTTGAAAGGCTCATTGAATCTTACAACCCGATGTCGCACGGTTCTCAAGTATGATATGGCATCTGGATCGGCACTATCATTATCTATGATAATTATCTCATAATTTTCATATAGAGTCTTAGACTCTATGCTTTCGACGCAGCGTTTGAGGAGTTCAATCTTATCTTTGGTCGGTACGATAATACTCACGAGAGGACTTCCACGAACACGATATCTTACACGGTAATGGCCGCCAAAGCCGGCTAGGACCTCACCCTCTAGACCTCGCCTACTCAAAGCTTCGCTCAATGCTTTCTTCGCAGATGCTTTCGCGTAAGGCTTTGCCTGTGTAGAAGTTGCCGCAGAGCCTGGCACTTTACGCCAACTATAGAGAGGTTTAGGAATATGACTGATCTTATTTGTGAGTTCAGTAAACCGGAGTACTAAATCATAATCTTGACTTCCTTCAAAACCTTGGCGGAATCCACCTATCTTGTCTATCAGGGTTTTTCTGAATATGGTTAAATGAGATACATAATTCATGGACATGAGAAGATCGGGAGACCAGTCAGGTTTAAAGAAGGGTTCAACTCTCTGGCCGCTCAGCTCCTTCTTGTCCTCATCGCTATAAATTAGATCCAGATCTTTGTTTTGATTTAATACCTTCACAAATTCGAAAAGCGCGTTGGATTGTAGTTCGTCATCATGATCGACAAATCCTATGAATTCACCTTCGGCCATACTCAAGGCTTCATTAGATGCACCTGCAATTCCTAAATTCTTCTTGAGATATTTGACCCTGATCTGCTCATACTTGCCTGAATATTCTGTCAATATTTCTCTCATGTTTTCTTTTGTTGAAGCATCATCAGCAATACAAAGTTCCCAGTTTGAGTAGGACTGTCTAATCACAGAATCTATGGTCAACCTGAGCCACTCTTTTTGTGTATTATAGACTGGCATGACAAGACTTATCCTTGGACGATAAGTAAATTCCGAAGCTATTTTTTGCATCTCAAGAAGTCTGTCTTCGGACAATTCATTGTTCTCTAGCCATATTCGGTACTGCTCATCTAGGCTAAGTTCGAAGAAACTCCTTTCTCTTAGAACATGAAGAAATCCTCTTAGTATGTTTCGGGGTACAATACCAAGGCCTTCATCCAGTGCCGAATGGAATATTGCAGCAAACCTATCAACGACGCTTCTTCTACGGGTTCCGCATGGAAACCATCTGTTGTTGAAACGTCTATATTTATTGATTATTTTCCATGCCAAGCTTTCTTTCATATCTATGATTTCCTCTTCCAGATTTCTAGCACATGTATCTGCTGATCTAATT
>JBAUBP010000371.1:0-1659 GCA_049676905.1 Bathyarchaeia archaeon | reverse complement strand
CGAAAATACTTCCTGCCTAATTAGAAGAGATATATGCCCTATTGTCTAGTCCTAACGAATAAAACCGCAAATTTCATATCCAATGATCCCTGCGAGGAAAAGATTGCATCATATGTTGAACCCCTTTTTTTCTTGTTAATTTGCGTTTCAACACAAATATTATACCAATCAGTTGCCCATATATTGTCGTCATCGGCACTAATCGTATAATCATAAATAGGGTCTATTTCCATCCCAGCCACAACTTTCCAAATGTCGCCATCTATTCTTTCGAAATAGCCGTAATCGCCATCTTCGGAATCGGCACCACCAAATTCAATATGGCTAAATTCAAAGAGTTCATAATCTTCGCAAGATACTGGCGAGAATCCTGATGGAGCTGGGCCGCTAACATCGGAGAGAAAACTCATATGACCATGGTAATTCCATTGTTCATAATCCACATCGTCTCGATTGACTGACCTATCAGTATTAAACCTAAAAAGCACTTTATGGTAGAGGGGATGAGGGTGATTCGCATCTTGCAGGAAGTACAACATACTTAGGGGGTCAGAAGGGTCATAACCTCCAGGATATTTACAGAGTGGATCCTGAGAATCCGGATAAAAGTGTGCATCATAAGGCATGAAATTAAAATCGACCTGGACCGGATAGAATATCTCAAGAAAGAAACGTGTCCAATATTTATCTACTCCATCAAACGGCGCTCTACGAATTTCAACTCCAACATTGACATTCGACTCGGAGTCGTCAAATACCCATCCAGGCCAAGTTTCATCGTATCTGTCTGTGTCATCAATCATTCCTTTAAGACCCAGCCCTGGATCATCCAGGATGACAGCGCTCCAGACATACTTTGCTTTTCCTGGCGGTTTATTAGGTTTTCCCAGGGTCTTTACTTGACCTTCAACAAAATCGATGCCGATAAAAACTAGAATAACTGTGAGGATGGTAATTAAGCTAAGAAGCTTAAAACTTAAATTCTTTTTCATCAAAACCTCCTTTTTTGTAATATTCTTATTTAAAAGGCTTAGAGTTCTGTCTTAAATCTATGGCTCTTTAGCTTGTCCAAATAGGCTAAACAAACCGGCCATTTTTTAAAGAAAGACCGCCTCTCTATCTTATTTATTGTGTCAGCGTGAGAAATCTTCCCATTTTTTTCAGATTTTGTCGAAATGCACATAAAAACACTCTATTTATAATCGGATAAACAAATTTTGTTGAAAAAGATATGAGAAATTCCTCAGCATAGAGAGTGTTAATCAGGAACCTTGATATTGACACACCAAGTTGAACAGATATAATTTATATCATCGATTTCATGTAAAATATCGATTATACGCATTGACTGGGAAAGAATGGGGATTTCTAAAGCCGATAACACAATTGGAACGAAGATGACTTAAGGGGAAGCTCCTCTTGGATCCAACAGCTAAGGAGAATAAAAAAATTATTAAGAAGCTTTATGCTCTTCTACAAACAGGCGATTATGATTCTTTCGGCGAAGTTATTTCCCCTATTCGGGGAAGAATTGTCCGTCTCGCGCAACAAAGAGTACATAGAGATGAAGTAGAGGATGTTGTACAGCAGACGCTGAGCACTCTCTGGGAGAAGAGGTCATCAGTTCGAGATCCAAAACATCTCATGCCCTATCTCTTC
>JBAUBP010000370.1:0-8808 GCA_049676905.1 Bathyarchaeia archaeon | reverse complement strand
TCGCAGTAGAAGCGTTAAGCTGGATGGAGCTTGAAGGTCTAAGCGAAAGACAGGCTTTGAATCGCTCCTATAGGCAGCTGAAGCTCCGCAATGAAAAAGCTTTGAGATTTGGTTTCAGCTTAATGACTGAGACTATGAGAAGACTCAATGTGATCGACTATATTGCAAACTGGGCTGTTTCTCCAAAAAACCTTGATGACTGTAAGCTTGGCGTAAAAAATTTTCTTCGAATTTATATCTATTGGGTTCATTTTAGAAAAGCTGATTTTAACGAAGCTCTTGAATTCATTAAGGTAGGTCGACGAATTCTTGGTCGAAATGAACTATTTCCAATTGAGGAAGCTTTTGGGAAAGTGTTAGGTTTCGATCTTAAAAAAATGATTAGTAAGGAGTCTGAAAATTTTAGAATTAGTTTAGAAACGTTTCATCAAGAATGGTTTGTTGAATATTGTTTCAAACTTTTTGGAAGAGATGAAGCTATTCAGCTTCTTAAGGCATATAATGAGCTTCCTTCGACTTGTGTTAAAATTAATTCTCTGAAATGTGAGACTGAGGATGGAATCAGAGAATTAGAGGAAAAAGGGGTAATCCTCGAAAGGATTCATAATGTCGAAAATCTATGGAGAGTCGTTAAGACGAGAAGGCCTCTGGTGACACTCAAGAGCTATCGAGATGGATTATTCCAAATCCAAGATATAACAAGCCAAGTGGCATGTCTGGAAGTTGAAGCAAAGCCTGGTCAATTGATCTTTGACATCTGTGCAGCTCCTGGAATTAAAACCACCTCATTAATTCAATTTATGCAAGATACGGGCAAAATCATCTCAATAGATAGGTCAGATAGTAGGATGAAATTATGGAAGAAAGAGATGCAACGAGTTGGAGGAACCATAGCGGATCCAGTAATTGCTGATGCCCGCGAAGATTTGCCTTTAATTATTGATGCAGATAGGATTCTACTTGATCCGCCATGTAGTGGTACAGGAATCTATGCTAGATCACCATCGATGAAATGGCATATTCGTCCTAGCCATATTGATAATCTTGCAAGATTACAATTTGAAATGTTAAAAGTTGCTTCTAAACATGTGAAAGAAAAAGGAATTATCGTGTATGCAACTTGTAGCATCCTCGAAGAGGAAAATGAATTAGTAGTTGAAAAATTCTTGAAAACTACTCCAAATTTCAAACTTGCCCCAATTAAGACATCCTTGGGTACACCTGGATTTAGAGAACTTATTGAGACTAAACGATTTTATCCTCATAAGGATCAATCTGCTGGATTCTTTCTAGCTCGAATCCAACGAATCGATTAAAATCTGAATGATTTTTTTTCATTCACTTTACTTCGCGCATGATTTTTAGATAAAATATTACCAGAATCTATAATAGAAAGCGTTTAGTTAAGATTGCAAAACTCTACAAGAGTATTAGTCTTTTAGGGAAGTGATTTTTCGAATGGGCAAGATAGAAGAATTTGACCTTCCAGAGGAATTGTATTATTTTGAGGAAGGAAGAAGTTGGGCAAAGATTGAGTCTGACGGTAGAGTCCGTGTTGGGCTGTCCGATATTGCCGTTAAGCTGGCCTCAGACATCATATTCATAAGATTGAAGCCAAAAAATGCCACAGTTGTTCAAGGTAAAGGCTTTGGGACTATGGAGAGTTCTAAATGGGTCGGACCACTCAAATCTCCAGTAGCTGGGACAATTGTAGAGTCTAACGTTTCTCTAACAAAGAATCCTGCAAGCATAGTGAAAGATCCTTACGGCGAAGGATGGGCAGTTGTGATTCAACCTACAAACCTTGAGGAGGACCTTAAGAATCTACTTCATAACACTGAGCAGTTGACTACATGGGCTAAAAAAGAAAGAGAAAATCTTCAAAATAAATGATGTTAGATTATAAAATTCAAATTTACAATTTTATAATTTGCATCCACTGGATGCTTGATAATGAAAAAAGAATACATTGATAGACTCACGACTATCGTCAATCCAGAAAACATCTCTACAGACACTCTCGAGTTGGAGGTCTACTCGCGTGATCCTACAATCGTTAGAGGTATGGCAGAAGCTGTAGTCTGGCCAACCGATCCTGAACAGATTAGCAAAATAATGATTTTTGCTAACGAAACAAAAGTCCCTATATATCCAAGAGGAGCTGGAAGTAGTCTCAGTGGAGGTCCTGTTCCCACAAAACCAGGTATTGTTCTCTCACTCGAGAGAATGAACAAGATCCTCGAAATAGATGTAGATAATTTACAATTCTTGGCTGAAGCTGGCGTCAGTATCAGAGAGATAAATGATGCTCTCAAATCACATAACTTATTCATCCCACCTGATCCCGCCAGTGAGGTTGCATGCACTATTGGCGGGTGTGTCGCAAACAATGCTGGAGGCATACATGCTGTCAAGTATGGCACTTTTGAGGATTGGGTATTATCATTAGAAGTTGTGCTTCCAACAGGAGAGATAATTAACACTGGATCAAAAACAAGCAAGAGTGTTTCGGGTTATAACTTAAAAGGTCTATTGACTGGCTCAGAAGGTACCTTAGCAATAATAACTAAGGTTCGAGCCAAGATTGTTGCAATGCCAGAGACCCGAATGATTACAACAGCATATTTCAAGACTCCAGAAGATGCTGGCAGAGCATCCTTTAAGATAATGGTTCAAGGTCTGAATCCCGCCGCAATAGAACTTCTCGACAAAACTACGATGAATACCATTTCACAATATCTCAAAATGGAATTCCCTTCGTCAGGTGCAATGTTAATCATTGAATTTGATGGGGCGCGAAACGATGTTGATATGAGAATGAACATGGCAGAAAAAATTTGCAAAGAAGAAGGGGTCATAGAAGTTAAAGTCTCTCAAACAGAGGAAGAGAGTGAAAAACTATGGAGTGCTAGGAAGAAAGCGTTTCAGTCTCTTGCTATTCTTGGAAAAACTTCCATTCTCATAGAAGACATCACGGTACCGATAAGCAAAGTACCAGAGATGTTACGTCGAATTCATGAAATCTCTAATAAGCATGACACTATAGTACCAACTTTTGGACACGTCGGAGACGGAAATCTTCATCCACACGTCTTGTATGACGAAGATAACAAAGAAGAATATGATAAGGCAATGGCTGCTACCGATGAGATTTTCAAGACTGCAATAGAACTTGGAGGAACAATTTCAGGCGAACACGGTGTTGGGGTATTAAAGAGAAAATATTTCCCATTAGAACATGACTCAAAAGAAACAGAACTCATGAAGAAGTTGAAACAAGTTTTTGACCCTAACAACATCTTGAATCCAAACAAGATCTTCCCAGAGGACGCATAATCATTGAGTTTTAAACCGAAACTGGATAAAGAGTTGACATATCAACTCAACAAATGTTTCAGATGTAGCTTCTGCAGAAGTCAATGCCCAATCTACGAGTCTAAAAAGAATGAGACATGGAACGCCAGAGGAAGAATGATGGCGGTACAGCTCTTAAAAGATGGGCAAATCACTCTTGACGATAAATTGATTGACCGCATCTATACATGTGCTCTATGCAAGTCTTGTGAAGAGATATGTCCTGGATTGGTCAAGGTTACAGACATAATTAGAGAAGTAAGATGCCAACTAGCAGATGAAAAGAAGGGCCCTCTTCCAGAACACTTACAGATGCTTGAGAATATTAACAAAACAAATAACATTCTCGCCAAAACTAGATCCAAAGAAATTGAAGAAGCCATCAAGAAACTGCCGCAAAAAGCAGACACTATTCTATACATGGGATGCGTTGCACAATATGTCTATCCTAAACAATTAACTACAATGTTTAAGCTCCTAGAAAAGATGAATATCAAATTCACTGTTTTAAAAGATGAGGTTTGCTGCGGTAATTATCTTGCAGAGCTTGGCCTTAAAAAAGAGGCGGAAAAAGTTCTCTTAAAAACAGCTAAGATTCTAAAAGATCATAATGTCAAAAAAATAATCACACTATGCCCAATGTGCTATAACACGTTCAAACATGACCTTCAACAACTTAATGTAACATCAAAAATTGAAGTTAAACACTCCACTCAATTATTGGAAGAAGCTCTAACCAAAGGCCTACTCAAACCTTCTCGACCAGTTAATATGAGATTAGCATACAAAGATCCATGCCACCTTGGAAGATATGCCGAGGTCTACGATGCTCCGAGAAACATCCTTAAGATGATTAAAGGTGTTGAACTCGTTGAATTGGATCGCACTAAAGAATTTTCGAAATGTTGTGGAGGAACGATTAGGGTTCCATATTCTGATCTAAGAAATGACCTCTGCAAAAGCTTCTTTGAAGATGTAATAATTTCAAAAGTTGATGGCGTGATTACATCGTGTCCTACATGCTTCCATAATCTCTACTCAACTGCTCCATACGATATTAAAGGAGTATTTGATATGCAAGAGATCCTTGCATACTCACTAGGAATGATCGACGAAATCGAAGATCTAACTGGATATCTCAAATAGAAAACCTAGAGATAACTCTCAGCTAATTTACGAAATAATTACCAATGCGCACGCTCAGTCAGTACGTAAATGATTTGAATTTTTCACTTTCGACGTTCCAATTTTTTGGAGTGCTTATGAAGGTTCTATTTGAAAACACATAAACAAATAACATCTAACAAACATGAAACATGCCAGTTAGCTAGTTTAAGAACTATTAATGACGTTTTTTGATATATGCCAGAACTTCAAAGATTATCTTGGCCGCCAATGCTGAGGTTACTCCATTATCATAATTTGGACAAACTTCAACTAGATCAAAACCTACCAATTTTTCATCGATAATTTTCCCTAAAATGTCGATTAGTGTAAAATTTTCGATTCCTTCTGCTTCTGGATTTCCAACTCCAGGTGCATAGGCAGGATCCAAGACATCAATGTCAATAGTCACATATTTGTTCTCATATTCGGCAAGTTTGGAATTTATTTTTTCAGATATTTCAGTGCTTCCTTTTTTCCGAACATCATAGGAAGTGAAGTATGTTATGCCTGCCTCTTTGGCATATTTCAATTCATCTTTTGATACTGCCCTCGTTCCTACCTCAATAATTCTTTCCGGTCCAATTTCCTCAGCCAGTCGACGCATAAAGGTGGTGTGTGACATTTTCTCTCCCATGTATTCGTCTCTTAAATCTAGGTGAGCATCAAAATCAACTATAGCAACATCATTACCAAGCGCTCTAACAGCAGCATATGTCAATGTATGTTCTCCACCAATCACAAATGGCATCTTTCCTGTTTGATGGATATCCTTCAGGACTAACTCTAAACGTTTCAATGTCTCTTTCACATTATCAACAACATCAAGATTTCCAACATCACAAATAGCTATGTCTTCAACATCAATATTTGATCTAAGACTGTAAGTTTCGATATTGTTTGATGCCTCTCTAATTGCCGAAGGAGCTAACGCGGATCCAGCTCTGTATGTACTTGTACGGTCGAATGGAAATCCCAAGACAACATAATCTGCTTTTTCAAAATCCTTACTAAACCCACTGAAAGGCCTATCAACAGACGTGTAAAGCCGCAAATAATCTCCTTTTACAGACATTGTAAATCTCACATACAATAATTATGGATATTCTTTGTATCTCAGTATCCTGTATTGATTTTAGGATTACTACAAGCATAAAGTATTATTCAAAACCCTTCAAGGTTTAAAACCAGTTCTATTACGTATTCAGGGAATAAGATAACATATTTATTCTGTCATCAAGATAGCTTGGAGTCTACCGGTGTCCAATATGAATGAGATTCCGAAAACAAATCGAGGTTTACCTCTAATATTTGCTTCCTGTTTCTACATTGCAGTAGGCATTTACCTATCGATATTCTCATTAGAGCGTGCGGTTGACCTTTGGACCTTAATCATACTGAACATAGCATCAATTATTGCGGGCGTTGGTCTTTACATGCTGAAACGTTGGAGTTTTTGGCTTGCAATTACAGTATCTCCGCTTTTAATCACCGTCGCAGCCTCGACTCTGGCTTTTTCAACTGGCATACCTACAACAAATATTGCTATGCAAGGAACTTTGTTCGAGGCATCCTTGGCGATAATTATTGTTTTAACCATAATTTCATTTCTTATCGTGCTTGCAAATAGTGATAAGTTAAGAAAGGATTTTCACAAATCTTCTGAATCCGAGCCTGACGGAAGTCAGTAGAAACTCAAAAATGTCTTTTTTTGAAAGCTTCGATTTCCCTTCAGCTCTATCAGAGAAGACGATAGGCACTTCCCCAATTCTAAAGCCCATATTCAAAGCCTTAGAAAGAACTTCAAGCTGGAAAGCATAACCACTTGTCTTGAAATCCTGGAAATCGAGAGACTCAATAACAGTTTTCCGGTAAAGTCTATAACCAGATGTAATATCTGAAATCTTCAGGCCAGAACCTATTCTCCCGATAGAATTCGCAACTCTTGAAACTATCTTTCGATATAGCCCCCATCCAATGACTTTCCCTCCTTCGATTCTTCTTGACCCTACAACGACATCTAATCCTTCTTTGGATTTCTCTATGAATGAAGGGATAAATTTGGGATCATGTGAAAGGTCTGCATCCATGACAAAGACGAGGTCGCCTCTTGATGCTTTCAAACCTTCGACAATAGCGCCTCCCAGGCCTTTGCTCTTTTGCTCTAGGATTTCGATCCCTAAGGTTCGAAGTCTATCTCGAGTATCATCAGCTGACTTATCCACGGCTAATATGTTGTAATCCATATTGAGTGATTTCATTATCTCATTAATTTTAGAGATTAGAGTCTCAACAGCCGGCTCATTTTTCGTCGGAATTATTATTGAGATTAACAAATGCATCACAGAACTATTTGATCTTTCAGACTAGCTATCGATAGTTCCGTATTTTGGAGTAGACTCAAATTGCGAATCAATATTGAAAAAACCTTCCAAAGTAGCTTTTGAAGTTGCCAGTAACGTTCCCGCTCCCAACGCTCCTATTCCCGCAATTCTAGGAATTTCCTTGTATTCAATACGTTCCTTGGATAATTCGAATATTGTTGTCCCATACAAAAATAAAGGCGATATATAGATTATAGCAAGAAAAATTGAAGCTATAGGACCCAATATTGTCAGCCAATAATCATGAAAGAAAAATGAAAATGGAAAGATGGAAAAATAAAAGGGCATAAGAACCAAACTTATAACAGATATCGGAGCAACAAAATAAGTTGCAAGCAACATTAATGCTTCAAATTTCTGAAATATTGAGAGTATAGACGATTTAATAATTGATCGATAATGTTTCTTAAAGCATTGAGCGAAACCTTTAGCCCATCTGGCCTGTTGTTTACGAAGTAATTCAAAAGTTGCAGGTATTTCTCCAGGACAGGTTAATTTGGGTAGGAATATGTATTTCCAACCTTTCAGTTGTAATTTTATTGATAAATCTAAGTCTTCCGCTAAGGTTTCTGAAGACCATCCTCCAACCGATCTTATTGCCGAGCATCGGAAAAGCCCTCCGGTCCCACTAAAGTGAGCTAGAAGATTTGCTGAATATCTTCCCCTTAGGTCGATGATACCATAACCGTCAATTGCTAGAGCGGTCGATCTTGTAACCCAAGATTGATTTTTGTTCAGATAGCTTGATCTTGTTTGAACAAACGCCACCTTTTCATCGAGGTACATGTATGGAACTAGTTTTCGGAGTATGTCTTTTGGAGGTACAAAATCTGCATCAAATATCATCACAAAATCGCTCGTGGTAATATCAAGTGCAGCTTGCAGTGCTCCAGCTTTAAATCCAGTTCTATCTTCTCTATGAATCACTTTTATTAAGTGTGGGAATTTTTTCTCAAAAGATTCTGCTATTGCTGTTGTTTCATCAGTAGAATCGTCGATTACAATTATCTTCATTTTATCGTTAGGATAATCTATTTGCATACATGATTCGATTATGCGTTTTGCAACTTTTCGTTCGTTGAAGAGAGGGATATGTATCGTTACTTCAGGTAGTTCATTTATTTGAGGCAGTTCAGTAGTTTTATTGCGACCTTTTATAGAAAGATAGGTTAGGAGTGACCAATTTATCGCGTAGATGCCAAGGAGTATTGTTACAATTGTCATAAGAGTGAGGACAATTTGTTGAGCAGTAGTCAATTGAAGAAAAACATTGGACATTATCGATCACTCTATAGACTTATTGCATAATCATGAGATCAATTTGGCCAGCAAATTTTGAATTCCTAAGTGATTTTTTATGCTCCACAAGCGAGTCTAACTCTCACGCCTATTCGCAAGTCCCTCCACATAACATTTTGGGCAGGAGATTATAGGCAGTTTTCTTTTACTTTTTATCGAAACTAATTGGAAACCGCATTTTTTACAATATTTATCTAATAGTTTCAGAGTTCCAAACTGCATAAGTGGGAGCGAAAACCTACATTCGCCTTTCATTGCTCCAGAACATCCTATGAACCTCTTTTTTGTCTTCTTGCTTCTTATGATACGCAATGATGCTCCGCAATTTGGGCATGGAACCTTTAGTGTGACACTCGGTATTTTAGTCTCCCTAATTGCTTCACTCAATTCCTTACCAATTTCTTTCTCTTGCAACGCAATTTTTTTAAAAATAATTTTAAGTTGCATGATAGCATCCGTAACTACAGTTTGATGACTGGTTTCCCCGGTTTCAATCTTATTCATTTGGGTCTCTAATTCTCTTGTAAAAGATACGTCAATAATCCTCGGACAATGCTCATTTAGAACTTCGATAACTTTAGTTGCTAATAGCGTTGGTCGAATTGCT
>JBAUBP010000369.1:0-34645 GCA_049676905.1 Bathyarchaeia archaeon | reverse complement strand
TCTTTTTCTTTGATTTAAATCCTGATATTATTCTAATTTGTGAACTAGGAATATCGAAATGTTTCGCGAGCTTCTTAATCAATTCTAAATTAGCTTTACCTTTTTCAGGTGGAGATCTTATACCGATAATTATTTTGTCTTGATCAATGATTATGTGATCTTTTCTAAATTGAACTTCTACATTATATATCATGTGTTAGTCCACATAATTTAATTTATTTGATAGAAAATTATCTTTTAATATTTAAGATAAGTTCGATTTTAATAGCGTTATTTATGAAGAGAATATAGAGTATGTAACAGGGCGTGGTTGTGTTTTCAAATAATAAACAAAAGAAAATTCATAATTACGAAAATCTTTTGATATATGAAACAAGTCCCTATCTCATTCAACATGCTCATAATCCTGTTGATTGGTATCCTTGGTGTAGTGAGGCATTCGAGAAAGCTAGAAAACAAAACAAGTTAATTTTTCTTTCAATTGGCTACTCGACATGTCATTGGTGCCATGTTATGAAAAGAGAATCTTTTGAAGATCTAGGGGTAGCTAGATTGATGAACAAAGCTTTCGTGTCAATTAAGGTAGATAGAGAAGAGCGACCTGATATAGATAATATATACATGACTATCTGTCAGATGATTTCTAATAATTGTGGTTGGCCACTGAACATCATAATGACGCCTAGCAAGAAGCCCTTTTTTGCGGGTACCTATATACCAAAGCAAAGCAGACTCGGAAATATCGGTATGCTGGAGCTGATTCCCAAGATAGAAGAATTCTGGATGACAAGATCCGAAGAAATATTTAATTCTGCAGAATTGATAACGGCAAATCTACGTAAAATCACAGATATCCAACAAGGACAGATTCTAGACAAAGATACTTTGAAAATTGCATATGATGAACTGTCTCAGCGTTTCGATGAAGTTAATGGAGGATTCGGAGAGGCCCCAAAGTTCCCTATTCCGCATAATTTCTTTTTCTTACTCCGGTATTGGAGGAGAATGGATGATGAGCGAGCTCTGCAAATGGTAGATAGATCATTGCAATCCATGCACAATAGAGGAATATTTGATCACGTAGGTGGGGGTTTTCACAGGTACTCTACAGACTCTAAATGGATTGTTCCACACTTCGAGAAGATGCTTTACGATCAAGCTCTATTGGCAATGGCCTATACAGAGGCATTCCAAGTAACTAAGAAGTCTGAATTCAAACAGACAGTTGAAGAGATTTTAACCTATGTCTTGCGTGAGATGGCATCGTCAGAAGGTGCTTTCTACTCAGCCGAAGATGCTGAGAGTGAAGGTGAAGAAGGTTTATACTATCTTTGGAAAAAAGTAGAAATCAATAAAATTCTTGGTGAAGATGCTAATTTCGCATCTAATATTTTTAATATAAGGGCCGATGGTAATTTTATTGATGAAAGTTCAGGTCAAAAATTAGAGGTAAACATTCTATATCTTAGAAAATCAATTTCTGAACTAGCATCTGACCTAGGATTGTCTGAAAATGAAATTAAAAAGAAAATAAAAAATATTCAGCAGAAATTATTAGATGAACGAAAGAAACGCCAATCTCCAAACAAGGACGATAAAATTTTAACAGACTGGAATGGTTTGATGATTGCAGCCCTTAGTAAATCAACTCAAATTTTAAATGAGCCAAAATATTTAGAAGCTGCAACAAAGGCAGCAGATTTCCTAATTAGTAAGATACACCTTTCAAATGGCAGATTATCCCATTTCTATAAAGATAATGAACAATCCATCTATGCGTATTTAGACGATTATGCTTTTTTGATATGGGGATTAATTGAATTATATGAAACAACTTTCAAAGTTGATTATCTAAAATCAGCTTTAGAACTGAATGATTATTTACTAAAACATTTCTGGGATAATGAACGTGGCGGATTCTATTTTTCCTCAGATGATAGTGAAACAATTCTAGTTCGTAAAAAAGAAATTTATGATGGAGCAATTCCTTCAGGCAATTCAGTACAAATGTTGAATCTTCTTCGCCTAAGTCGTATAACTGCTAACATTGAATTTGAAGAAAAGGCAATTCAGATCTGCAAATCATTTTCAACCATTGTAAATAAATCACCATCATCTTTTACACAATTAATGGTTGCATTAGATTTCTTGTCAGGTCCATCATATGAGGTTGTTATAGCTGGTAATTCTAAGGCAGATGACACAAAAAATATGTTAAAAGTTTTAAGAGCTAATTTTATGCCGAATAAAGTCCTTCTTCTAAATCCCATCGAAGAAGAATCGCCAAAAATACATGAAATCGTATATCATATTTCTAAAAAGCCTAGTATTAACGGTCAGGCTACTTCATACATATGTACAAATTATTCCTGTAAAGAGCCAACAACTGATGTTAAAAAAATGATCAAAATGTTAGAGTCATAGTAATTTGTGATAGTCAAACTTATTAGAAATAAACCAATCCATAATTATTTTTCATAATTTAATTAGTTCACGATAAACCATACAATTTTAAGACATAGAAAATATCAAAAGTATTGCATAGACTTAGAATATTCAGTGAGGTAGACTTTTCCAATGGAGAAACGTGCTAAAGTAGCAATTTTAAAAGTAGATAATTTTCAGGATCCATATGATACTATTGAAGAGACTGTTAGATTAGCTGGTGGATTTGAAAGCACTATAGCTGAAAACTCAAAAGTTACAATCAAACCAAATTTGGTTAGAATTCCAAAATACAAACGAGGAGAGCTTCCAAAAGGATGTGCTACAAGTTTTGAGGTTATGGATGCAGTAATACGATTGGTCAAGAAAAGGACTTCCAAGATAGCAGTGATAGAGTCTGACACCCTTCTTGGAACTACTGAGACAGCCTTTGAAAAACACGGAATATACGATTTATCGGATAAATATGATCTAGAATTGATCAATGCAACCAACGATGAACTAGTTGATTGTGAGATACCAGATCCGCAATTCTATGTTGCTTTAGATGGTTTGGATTGGCTTGATGAACCAGAAAGAAGTATGTTTGCAAGAGAATATGTTCTGAAGCTTTCTAAGAAATATTTGGATAGTGTAAGAATTTCTGTGCCATCAATGAAAACACAAGCAGATCCTTATTCAGCTATTACTTTTTCAATCAAGAATATGTTTGGGGTTCTTCCTGAAGTAAGAAAATTTCCTAAATTCCATGAAGTAAAATCATGGAATGATAAGAAATATAATATTGGAATAAATGTGGGTAGATCTGTTCTGGATGTTTGTCAGGTCGCACCACCAAATTATGCAATAATTGATGGACTTTGGGGTCTTCATGGGCCAGGGGCACCCTCGACTGGATACACTGTGAAAATTGGTGTGATCATCGCATCAAAGGATGCATGGGCAGCCGATACTGTCGCTGGCTCAGTTGTAGGGTTTGACATGCGAAGATTATTCTATTTTAGAAAAGCTGAGCGCATGGGATTAGGAGTAACAAACATGGAAAATATAGAAATCGTAGGAGAGAAAATTGACTCTGTTAAGGTTCCTTTCAAACTCGATGTTAGTTTAGAAGCTCAGAGACTATTGGATAAAGCTATAGGCCGATAGTATATTGAAACGCGTTTGAAGAATATATGCAATGGATCTGAAATGTGATTATGGGATAAGCACTGCTCTTCCTCTTATATCGCCACCTTTCAGCTTTTGAAGGACTTCAGATGCTTCTTGAAGAGGATAGGTATTTGTTACTATTCTGATTTTATTAGTAGAAGCAATTTTCAATACTTCTTTCATATCATATCTTGTCCCAATTGCTGTTCCTTTGATCGTTTTCTCAAAGAAAAATAATAATTTCCTAACATCTCCAGCAACTCCTAAAACAATAATTCCTCCAGGTTTAGTTATTCTCTGTGCCCTGTCAATTGCCTCCTGGGAAGGTGCAAAAACAATTGCAGAATCGACATAGCCAATCTTCTTCATCTCATGAACCAAGTTATCATCTTGAGGCACAGTTTTGTCAGCACCGACTGTTGATGCTAGTTCCAAATTTTCTTTGCTTCTACTAACTGCGATAACAGAGGCGCCAGTCATTTTAGCAAATTGAACAGCAACGTGTCCAACTCCCCCAATACCAAATATGGCAGCAGTCTTTCCTATTGTTAAGTTAGCTTGCTTTACGGCTCTGTAGGCAGTGACTCCAGGACAAAAGAGTGGAGCCGCCTCATGATCTTTGAGTCCCTTGGGAACACGATATACGAAGTTATCTTTTCCCTTGATATATTCAGCGTATCCTCCATGAACAGTTTCACCTGTTATGAGCCTGTTTGGGCAGAGGTGTTCTCTTGCACTCAAACAATATTCACAGATACCGCATGCCGAGTATAATGGTTGAATTCCAACTCTGTCGCCTGTAACCAAATTTTTAACATTGGCTCCAGTTTCTGTAATCAATCCGACAATCTCATGACCAGGAATTATTGGAGATAGAGAAGGAATTCCAAGTCGACTATAGACACCTTCAATGACGTTAAGATTGGATCGACAAACGCCGCATGCCTTGACTTTGATTAGGACTTCATCATCTGCTATTGTAGGAACATCATATTCCGAATATCTAAGGGGAGTCTCTTCAATTGGGGCAGGCTTATCGAGAAGTACAGCTCTCATTATAGAATTACCTACATATTTTTTGAATTAGATATACCTATTATGCATATAGCATTTGTTTTAATACGTGATAATAGTGATGACTTTTTATTTTTTCTACCATTTTCTAATTTATAGGATTATTATTTTCTTAATAGTTAATTCACTCACTTTAGAAAAGCTTACATTTGTTTTGAATACATCAATTCGTTAGAATTTTCCTTTAATTTATAATCACGTGTTAATTGGCTGGAGTTAAGTAGATAATGAAAAAAATGTTGAGACGTCCTACTGTACCAATTCCAGTAGGCCAAGGAAAAAGCATAAACGACATATTGAACGAGATGAAACTTACAGCTTTCCAAGGCAGAAAACTAGCTGAGACTGTTGATGTATGGTCAAGGATGCTAAGAAAGAGAAGAACAGTAATATGGTTTGGATTTGCTGGTGCAATGATTCCAGCTGGTATGCGAAGGCTATTGGCCTACCTCATCAAGAAGAGGATGGTCGATGTAATAGTATCAACTGGAGCAAATTTCTATCATGATGCATTTGAAGTAGCTGGTGGTAAACACTACCTCGGAAATGAAGCCTGTGATGATAGAAAACTTAGAAGGCAGAGGATTGATCGAATTTATGATGTTTATGCTGATGAGGATAGATTCTACCAGTTTGATAGATGGTTAGACAATGTTTTTGGTGAACAGCTTCAAGATAATTATCAATATTCTTCACGTGAAATATTATGGCAGTTGGGAAAAGCTTTCTACGATAAATATGGTGATGTAGACTCTACGTTAGTAAGTTCATATAGAAAAGGAGTGCCTCTTTTCTGTCCAGCTTTTGGCGATAGTGCTTTAGGATTTTCTCTAATGTTTGCTAATAGAAAAAGAAAAAGAAATCTAATACTCAATGCATTCAAAGATGTCGATGAAAGCTCGAGAATAACAGAGAAAGCAAAAAGCACAGGTGTAGTATACATCGGAGGAGGCACACCCAAAAATTTCATTCAACAAACGTCGGTTATAGCTAGCTATCAGACAAGACATGACCGAAGTCATAACTTTGCGGTACAGTTCACTATGGATATGCCTTTTTGGGGAGGATTGAGTGGTTGCACCTTTGAGGAGGCTCAGAGCTGGGGTAAAATAAGTTCCAATGCCAGTGCTATAACATGCTATGTTGAAGCCACAATAGCTTTACCACTAGTTGTACATGCTTTAGCAGAGCGGTTTAGAGGATACAAAAGAGAAGTACCCACATTCGATTGGGTAAATGATAATGTAGAATTGACTTTTGAAAAGACAAAACTGTAATTCTTATCCATCTTTCAAAATTGTTAATCTCACATTAGTTGATTGGTAAATTTCATTTCAATAGAGAATAATATATAGATGAATTAGCAGGCATAGACTCAATTCGCAGGTTGATGATCAAATCTTGGCTTCAGAAATTAAATTTCTAGAATATAACAAGAATGAGAATACGCTGAGCGAAATAGAAGATTACTATGCAGACATCGTAAATGGCGCTGTATCTAAAGGTGATAAAGTAGCAGTCAAGGTTCACATGGGCGAGTATGGAAATTTAACCTACTTAAGGCCTCCATTTGTAAGTGAATTCGTGAAACTAGTGAAATCAGCTGGAGGTAGACCTTTCGTAACTGATACTACAGCATTGTATCCTAAACATAGATTCACCGCTAAGGATTATCTCAAGACTGCTGTGGCCAATGGCTTCACAAGACAGTCTGTTATGGCTCCTGTGGTGATAGCAGATGGTCCACTGGGTTATACTGGTATGACTTACAAATTGAAAAAGACAGTAGACCAATGTGATATTAAGAAAGTAAAAATTGCAAAGGCAATAGTAGACGCTGATTCTATGATAGTTCTCTCTCATGCTAAAGGTCATGTTCTAAGTGGTTTTGGAGGAGCGATCAAAAATCTGGCAATGGGTTGTACCACAAAAGAGACAAAAGCAGCTCAACATCTTGCGAGTCGAGTAATACTCAATGCGAAAGAGTGTAACGGTTGTGGGAAGTGTGTTGATGCATGTCCTTTTAATGCTTTAAAGATCGAGAATGGGAAACATGCCAAGATATTATCTCGATGTATGTCGTGTAATAGTTGTTTTTTCGCATGCACAGAAGGAGCACTACATCTACCAAGAGGCGGCAAGACTAGATTCCAAGTTAATTTAGCTCATGCGGCTAAAGCAATTATAGATCGGTTTGATCAAGACAAGATTGTATACATCAATTTCCTTCAAGATATCACAAAACTATGTGACTGCTGTACGCCTTCAGGGGCTCCATTAGTTCAGGATATTGGAATATTGGGTGGAAAAGATCCTGTTGCAATAGACAAAGCGTCGATAGATCTGATAGATAAGGCGCCGAGATACAAGAGAAATTTAGCCAAGAAACATGGTGATCTTTTGGGGAGTGTTAACGAGACTAATAGTCTTATACATCTAAAGACTGCATCGAAGCTCGGTGTGGGAACCTTACGTTATAGTTTAAAATGATTAGATCTTCATTCAGCATTAAATAATTCATATATTGACAAATGATTTCTTGAAGATGCTATGAGAAGTCATTTGAAGTCTATATATTCTATCTTAGAATTCATCTAGAGTTAAATTCTTAAATTTTGTAGATCTTTCAAAATATTCTTTAATATTTTGTTTGATTTTGGTTTGTTCGGATGTAATAATTCCTAACATTTCTAGGACTTGCAGACAGTTCTCAGGTGCATAACCATGATAATGATTGTTAAAGTATCCATATACTTTCTCTACTTTTGTTGACGTTTCTTTTATTTTTGGGATCCATGGTTCAAGTTCCTGCTTTTCATAATGATAGTTGTACCATGGTTTTGTTCCGTGACCATGCCATCTGAAGTAGGCAAAATCTGATGTTGTATGAAGTTCTGGTGGGAGGAGTGGTTCATCTACCACTGTGTATGCTATTTGATATTTGTGAAGTAGTTTCCATGTTTCGTC
Source organism: Bathyarchaeia archaeon (assembly GCA_049676905.1). Lineage (GTDB taxonomy): Archaea > Thermoproteota > Bathyarchaeia > 40CM-2-53-6 > RBG-13-38-9 > RBG-13-38-9. The sequence continues at coordinate 27,007 of JBAUBP010000369.1, read as the reverse complement.
TTTCATCCACGAGAGATCTCTAAATTCTATTGCAAATCTGAAATCTGAAGGTAATATTCTAATAAATTTCTCCAATTCATTTGGTTTATAATCAAAGTTTGGAGGAAGCTGTATCAATATACAACCTAGTTTATTGGTGATCTGCAGAGGCTCCATGAGTTCAGTAAATTTCTGAAGTGCATCTTCTGTACCTTGAGTTAGATCAAGTCTTTTTTCATGAGTTATTAATTTGGGAAGCTTTGCTGAAAATATGAATTCCTCTGGTGAGTATTTACTCCATCCCATTACAGTGCCTTTTGAAGGGTATGCATAGAATGTGGAGTCAATTTCAACTGTGGGAAAGATTTTGGTGTAAGCTTTCAACATACTTTTTTCTTGCTGTCCATAGAATGGACCCACCCATTCCTTGTAGCTCCATCCGCATGTTCCTAGAGATATTTTTTCATGAAGTGATTCCAGAATTTTCACCCAACACTGATCGTAATAATTCAATGACTTGATTTACATTTTGAAATTCTCTGGATGGAAGCTTTTGTAAAAACTCTATTGCGAGAACTCTTTTTTCCTGAGTGTAATCGAATAATTTCCATCCATGGTGTTTAATTAATTGTTCTTTTGTAGCTGGGAAGATGTTACCTTCTTTCAGAATTTCCCTAAGTGAGGATAATCCTGTAGTGTTAGTAACACTTGGGAATTTTCCAGTTTGTTTATAGATTTTGAATCTTCCCGCATCTCTATACATGCGTTGGCTATGAAAACTGAGCACAACTTTCTTGAATTTACCAGTTTTGGCTCGTATATCGATTTCTTTGAGCTCTTGATCAGTAGGTTGATAGATATTCTTCTCACCTTTTCCAAAAAGTCTTGAGTATAAAATGTCTGATTTGTATGCTGGAAGTTCACCTTTCAATAAGTCAACAGAGTTAATTATGTTGTATTCTTGCATAATCTTCAATAATTCTATGGGATAGGTTGAAACTTCTGTTCCACGGATCTCTAATGCAATCCTTACTTTGTCTAATTCTATAGATGATAATAGATCATGAAAATTTTCTATTAGATCTTTGGTTATTCCGAGAGAAGCAGGTGTCTGTAACAAAAGTATTTCAGCCTGAAGGATTTCACATATTTTTTTCATTTCTTCAAATCTTTTCAGATTTTCTTTTGTTCGTTGTAATTTATATTGATGAGTTATCGATCGATGAGCTCTAACTGTAAATTGAAAATCTTCTGGGACAATATTTCTCCACTTTTCTATTTGATTTGTAGAGGGAATTTCATAGAATGTTGAATTTACTTCAACAAAATTGTAAATTCTAGAATATGCTTCCAAGGATTGTATGCCAGGAATTTGGAAGTATGCCCATCCACCTGTTCCAATAAGATACTCCATTAATAGTCCTGATTATATAGTCAACTTTAGAATTTCTAATTTAGCTTCTACTCATCATTTTTCATGAATTCTCGAAGTACTGTTGTAGCAAATGCCCCTTTAGGGAGAAAGAATTCAACTAACAAATCTTGATTTTCCAAGCTCACATTTAGGTCAGTAATAAGGAGTCTACCTAGTCTTCTTGTTCCTTTAATTTTTAAATAATCGAATTGTTGAAGAGTAATTTCAGCTTCGTTTAGTATCTCCTCTTCAAGTTTTCCAGCGGGTCCTGTGGCGTCCCACATCTTTGAGCCATATATTGGTGATGTAAAGCTGATCTCATGATTTTCATAACGTGATTGTTCCTTTTGTGGATCCTTAACTTGAAACAAACCACCAGTTGAATACTTCTTTGCAATATCTCCCATCAGAATACGATAGTAATTGTCTGATTTCAGTCTATTAGTTAAGTAACGATTACATAGATAGCTTTGATAGCTGGAGATTAAAAAACGTCTTAACCATGGGTCAATACCTAAGTTTTTTCCTTGAATGATTTTAATTCCTTTTTGTATATTTTCCCCATCAAAGCCGAAACGTTGTGGTCCAAAAAAATTTGGAACACCATTCTTTTTTAGATGATCAGCAATCTCTTGAGCATATTCCAAGGATTTTGTAGCATTAAGATTTGTATTTGTTACCTTGATAGTAAAACGGTTGCCGAGAAGATGTCCTGGCTTAAGTTTATTTCTATGTAATTTTGCCCAATTAATAATCACAGGTAAATGACCTTTAATCTGTTGAACCATATCATTGATAGAATTATTATCGACATTACCGAGTAATACACTGAAGGTTTGTGTAGTACGTGCATGTTTATCCTTTAAACCGGCGTAGCCAATGTCGCTATTTAGACAGTTAAATAAGACAGCAAGTTTTTCTTGTATTTCTTTTGTTGTCAAGCCTTCTTTTGTTATATTGATGTATAGATGTGGTCCCTCGCCGTTAGGTTCGTATAGTGGTATCTCCTCAACTATGAAATGTCTAGGTGTCAACCGTAACTGTCCACCGACACCTGGTAAATCCTTAGTTATATAAGGCAAGTCTAAATTGATTTCCATGTTTTAATGCGCTCACTAAACGAAATATTTCAAAAGAAATTTGGGTCTGAAACCCAAGTAATTCATAATATTAGCTAGTAAGAATACAATGGTTAGCTTCAATTTTCCTTCTTTTATGAATCTTCTTGGTGAGGTAATTATATTGCGTTTTATTTGAATGAGTTTTCCATATTTCTTCGCTTTTCTGCAGAGCTCGACATCTTCAAGGAACAGAATATTATCGTATCCACCAATTATCCGGAAAATGTCTTTTCTTAGAAATATTCCATAATCTCCAAAAAAAATTTTAGTCATACTTGACCGTAAATATCCAAATGTATTCAAAAATCTTAGAAATATATCTTCATTTGAAAATTTATGAATAAATGCTCCACCAACAATTTTTCTATCTAGAATATTTTTCTCAATTAAACCAATGGAGTCATTTGGTATATACGAATCTACATGGAGAAACAAAAGAATATTTCCGATCGCTTCCTCTACAGCTTTATTCATTTGATTTGCACGGCCCCGTTCAGCTCTGAATAGCTTAACATTTTTAGGGAAATTGTGCAGGTTATTTTCGATCTCTTGAATAGTTCCATCTGAACTTCCACCATCAACAAGAATCAGCTCAAAATTTCCATAGAGCAGTTTTAAGTTCTCAAGGAAAGGTTTGACATAATTCTTCTCGTTTAGTACCGGAGTAACTATAGAGATCAATTTCTAAAACCTAATTCATGTTTCCCTTAAATTCTTCTTTGAAATAGTAAGATAATGTAAATTTTTTCTATATTGAATGAAAGATGTATTATTTAATCAAAGCCAAGTCATTTTTTTCGAAATCCATGAACTGTTATCAGTCACTTAATTTTACTCAATCTTTTATAGAGTATTATTGATTGAACTCTTAGGGATTATAATGGAAGATCAGCCGATTAAATTTGAAAAAAGAGGCAGTGTGGCTCTTTTAACACTGAACCGACCTCGAGTCTTGAATGCAATAAATGATCCTATGATTGATGCTTTACTTGATAGATTCGAGGAGATTGAAAATACAGATGAATTAGGTGCAGCTGTGATCGAAGGAACTGGTAAAATATTCTGCAGTGGCCATGACTTGAAAGAATTAATGGCAGTAAACCCTCTCCAAAGGAGGACTCTGCTAACAAAATCGGTAAAAGTTTGGGAAGAAATTGTGAAAATGAGTAAACCTGTAATCGCTGCAGTTCATAGCTACGCGACAGCTGCTGGATGTGGCCTAGTTGCAGCGTGTGATTTAGTTGTAGCATCTGAAGATGCAGTATTCCAAACTCCAGGAGTCAATATTGGTATCTTCTGTATGACTCCCATGATACCATTACAAAGAGCCATCGGACAAAAGAAGGCGATGGAAATGTTGATCACCGGAGATCCAATTAATGTTAAGGAAGCTGAAAGGTTCGGTTTGGTGAATAAAATCGTGCCAAATGGTAAACATGTCGAAGGTGCTATAAAATTTGCTGAGAAGATTACTGGAAAGAGCAGATTAGCCTACAATATTGGGAAACCAGCCTTCTATACGATGGGAGAGATGGAGTATGTAAAAGCACTTCATTATGCCAAAGATCTATTTACACTCACATCAACATCTGAAGATACAGAGGAAGGAATGAAGGCTGTTTTAGAGAAGAGAAGTCCAATATGGAAAAATAGATGAGTATTACACTGAAGGTTTTCAAAGACTTTTCATACTAACAAAGATATAGCGCACGCTTTTAGTTTGCACACTAAAAATTGAGAAAAGTGGATCTAAAAAGTGTATTTTGTTCCTACAGCATTTTGAACATAGGATTCGGGCATCTCTTGATATATCTTGTTGATTGCTTTCCATCCAGTGCAATGAGATGGAACAATCATGCTAGGCTCGAATTTCTTTAACTCAGCTATAGTTCTATCAATTATTGGTTCGAAGGCTTTTCCAGTAAGATGAAAACCGCCCATTACAGCATGAATTTTCGTATTAGTTAATTCTTTCAAGTATTTCATGGTGTTTATTATTCCAGCATGTGCACAACCGGAGATTATAACAAGGCCCTTTCCTTTCACATTGAAAACTATCGACATATCATCTTTGATTTGCGGATCTTTTTCCAGTTTTCCTTCAACTTCAACATAAGAGATAGGTAATCCTTTTTCGAAATCTGTAACTCGGGGGATCTCTCCTGAGACAAGCATCAGGTTTTCAGCCATTAGGTGAGGCTCAGTAATTTCTATGATTTTGGCTCCTGCATCAATAAGCTCCTGTTTATCTAGACTTGGAAGGCGTACTCGAGAGCCGTTAGGAAATATCGCCCATCGCTTAACAAAAGCAGATTGATGAAATACAACTGGTATGTCCTTCTTTGATAATTTTTTCAAGATATTCATTAGACCAGCAGTGTGGTCTACATGGCCATGAGTTATTACTATAGACTCAACTTGGTTAAGATCTATCTCCATTCGGTCTGTATTGACCAGAACACCGTCAGCAGTCACACCAGTATCTACTAATATTGAATGTTCAATGTTTCCTTTTGTAACTTTAACTAATATAGAGAATCCATGTTCCGCAAGCGGTGCCGGTCTCATCTCCTCATTCTTACCAAATGGGGATCTCTCAACTCCCTCTGATCCAGCCATGAGGATATCAGTGAAATTATCCATGAGATTTCTGACTTCTAGTCTATCAACTTCTATCAAGTCTACTTTATTCATATGAATTGGTCCCTTTGAGCGTATCTTACCCGAATATAATAACTCTTAAAGGATGTTGCTGTAATTTCTTGAATTGATGTGTTGAGATATAATTGATTCATCTTCCTAAATGGACTTTAATATTCATCATTGTATGCGTCATAGCTTTTGTCTTGCAGAATATCACTGATTCCTGGATCTATCTTGCTTTCTTCCCAGCTTTCGCATTTGAAGCACCTTGGATGTTTATTACATCAATATTTCTTCATGCAAATTTCGAACATTTATTCTTCAATATGATCGCGTTATTCTTCTTCGGTTCAAGTCTTGAGAACAGGATCGGAAAACGCCTATTTTTCATGCTCTTTTTCATATCAGGAATTGTTGGCAACATTGGATATTTTTTTACCAGTACTGATCCATATACTCCAGCCATCGGGGCCTCTGGTGCGGTCTATGGTATAATGGGTGCTTTAGCAACTCTGGCGCCATTCATGATGGTTTACATATATGGATTCTTGCCTTTACCGATGATAGCTGCTGCGATTCTTTGGGCAGTAATGGACTTTACAGGTCTTTTTACTCCATCTGGGATCGCTCATGGAGCTCATTTAGGTGGAATGTTCTTCGGCGTAGCCTTTGCTCTATATTATCGAAGTTTGTTGGCGCGTAGACGTTCTTGGCAAATTCGATACGAATACTGAAGAATTTATTAAAAAAGGTCATACAAAATTTTGAAATGAATAATTGAAAATTTGTTTAGGGTTTGAAGAGATGCTTGAGATTGGCATCGATGGAATACTTCTTCGGTTACTTCAAGGGGATATAACTGAACAAGATGTTGATGTTATCGTCAATGCTGCAAACTCAAGTCTGATGGGTGGTGGAGGAGTGGATGGAGCGATTCACCGGAAAGGTGGTCAAAAAATTCTCGAGGAATGTAAACAGATAAGATCCAGAGAATGGCCTGAAGGTCTTTCGACAGGGAAAGTTGTCATAACTTCTGGAGGCAATCTTAAGGCAAGATATGTGATCCATACTGTTGGGCCAATATGGCATGGAGGTAAGTCTGGTGAAAAGGAGCTTCTCAAAGATGCTTACCTAAATTCTTTGAAGTTGGCAGTTCAAAAAGAGCTGAAGAGTATATCTTTTCCATCTATAAGTACAGGAGCTTACGGATATCCTATTTATGAAGCGGCAAGGACAGCATTAAGCACTGTTAAGGAATACTTAGAGCAAGAGAATGGCTTAGAAGAAGTGAACTTTGTACTCTTTACAGAGGGGGATCTGAATACATACCAAGATGCTGCAAAAGAAATCTTCGGATCTAAATAAATCATACATAAATCTTGGTAGACTCAAAATAATACATGTGAAAATTCCGTTTTAATAAAAATTTTTGTTCTTGGTAACACTAAGTAATATTAAACACAGATGTCGATAAATCCTTAAGAGTTTGTAATATCTGATGCCATTACAGAATATTCCATCAAGAAGACAAATGCCTACATCTAAGATTCTAAAGATTCAATCGACCTAATGAAAAAATGAATGGTGTTCATCTATGGGATTGCCTGAAAAGATCAAAGCAATAGAAGAAGAAATGAGTAAAACTCAGATTCACAAACATACAGAGCACCATATCGGCCTGTTAAAAGCTAAACTTGCAAAACTCAAAGGACAAGTAGAGCAATCTCGAAGCTCAAAACAAAGTGGCATCGGTTTCGAACCAAAGAAAAGCGGTGATTGTTCAGTTGTTCTAATCGGTCTACCAAGTGTCGGAAAATCGACAATACTCAACAGAGTCACTAATGCTAAATCGAAAACCGGTTCCTACTTCTTCACAACATTGAAAGTGGTTCCAGGTGTACTGGAATACAAAGGTGCGAAGATACAAGTACTTGACCTTCCAGGCATAATATCAGGTGCAGCCTCAGGATCCGGTAGAGGAAAAAGAGTACTATCTGTTGCCCGAAATGCTGATTTAATAATGCTGATTCTTGATGTATTTCAGCCAGCTCAACTCAAAGTCCTAAAGAAAGAACTTCATAAGATGGGAGTCAGACTCAACACCCACCCGCCTGATGTTACAATAGAAAAGTCATCTCGGGGAGGCTTGGGTATAACATCAACCTGTAAACTCACAAAATTAAGCAAAGCCACAGTCCGAGATATATTGAATATCTATGGTATTCAACATGGAAATGTAATAATTAGAGAAGACATCAGCGATGATGAACTCATCGATATTGTTACTGGAAACCGCCGTTATATTCCGGCAATAGTCGTCCTGAACAAGATAGATCTAGTCAATCCTGAATATCTTGTTCAAGTTAAGAAAAAGATTGGAGAAGAGTTCACACCAATGTCAGCAGATCAGAAAATCAACATAGAAGATTTGAAAGAAGTTATCTACAATAAGTTGAATTTTATCAGAGTATACCTAAAGCCACGTTCTAAAGAAGCTGATCTTAAAGAACCACTCATAGTAACCGATGGATCCACAATATCTGATATATGTACTAAAATTCACAGAAAATTTTCTGAAAAAGCAAAATATGCCCTAGTCTCCGGAACAAGCGTGAAATTCAACTCACAACGAGTTGGAAAAGATCACATACTCCAAGATCAAGACATAGTCACCATAGTTACATGAAGTTTGCACATCATCGATGACCTATGAATATTATAATGTTCACTATGTTCAGTCTGATGTTCAAATGTTCAAAGTGTTCAATCTTTTGTTCAAATTGTTCAAAATGACAAGGGTCTAAATCTATATCTATGCTATGTTACGCTGTAACATAGAATATTCAATAACCATTGGTTACACTATTGTAGTTATAGTACTACCATTTGAATTTCTCTTGAAAATATATACTAAAGATTAATTTTATACAAGTAGAAACAATTCTCCATACATAACGATCAATTTAGAAAAAAATTTTAATCCATAATCATGGGAAAGTGAATCATTTGATACTCGCTGTTTCCGATGTTCATTTGGGTTATCAAGAATCCAACAGAAGAGATTTCCTGAATTTTCTTAAAGAAGTCTGTAAACCTCTAGGCCCAGACGATCACCTTGTCCTTTTAGGTGATATTCTTGACTTCTGGAGAAGAAATAACATAACAGTAGCGATTGAAAATCAACTCATCTTCAAAACCCTTGAATCCCTAAAATCAAAAGTACACTACATTGTAGGAAACCATGACTACACACTAATCACACTCAAACTACCTACGAGCCAATTCTTCGATGTCAGAAAAACCATCAGACTCGAAGATAACGATATTCCCTTCAATTTCATTCACGGCTACCAGCTGGAAGCTCTTGCAATCTTTGAACCACTAACAATAGAGGAATACGAATCACTATGCATTTCCCTATGCCAAAGGACAGGAGACTTCATCGGAGATATACTAAGCGTTCTATGGGATACACTTCACCTCAGCTTCAAGAAAGGAGACAAACGACAGAAAACAATACGTGCAATAACTGAAACTCCTGAGAGCCGCAGAGACATGCACAAAGTTGACCAGTTAGCAAGATCAAGCGTTAGAGGACTCTTCCTAGGACTATCAAGAAACGAAAGACTAGTATTCGGACACACTCATCGCCCCTTCATAGAAGAAGATGTAGCAAATACAGGAAGCTGGGTCGCCGACGCAAAAATCCAAAACACATACTTAAAGATCGAAAACGGAAAGATGAAACTAAAAACTTTCAAAAAACAGAAATAACGTGCGTGAAAACCAATTACTTAGATATCGAACACTTTCACTTTCCTCTCTCGCCTAATATTCTGATAGACTATTTCCTATAGGGGAATATGTATGGCAGCAACAAGTCTACATGAAAAGAGTATCAGAAGGATAGAATGCCTCTCCATGATAGTTACAAAAGACGGGAAAGGCTTCTACTGCAGAAAGTCCGGTGGACCCTGCACGTGTCCAGATTCATTTAGACGTCATCTGTTCAGAAAATAGTTGACGTAAATTCTGGAGAAACCTTCAAAAATCTATTTTTATTATTCTTTTTTATTTTATGATTCCAGCAAGTATATCACAAATAGCTAAACGAAGAAGACCCTTATTCTTTATAGCGCACGTGCGCATATTTTGACCTTACTTTATCCAATACAGGGCTGGATGCGATATGAAGTCAGGATCCAAATATGATGTTGAGTTAATCAGTGTAGAACAAAAAGATGAATTGATGAAGAAATATTCTAAAAATATTCACTATGAAGAGAGAGCTGACATTTACGGGTGTTGCATAAAACTTCTAACTAATCTCAAATATGTCAAAGAGCGATGGGAAGAAAACTTCTACCCCATGTCTAATCATGTAAGATCTCATGGCCGACTAGTAGTTATAGAAGAAAAAGACAAACCATTAACAGTTCTTTATGATCCTTTATCGAAGACAGCTTTCTTGATCAACGTGGATTATTACGGTTGGGTCAAATCACTCGCTTTGGCTACTGCAGGCGATATACTTGAAGATGAACATGGTATAAACAGTGTACATGGAGCTTGCATAGACCTAGATGGTAAAGGTATATGTCTAATCGCACCCTCGGGAACCGGAAAAACAACACACACTTACGGCATGCTTCGCATACCACAAGTCAGAATACTATCTGACGATTGGTTTTTTGTTAGATTACAAGGCCAAAATGCTCTCTCCTTTGGTTCTGAAAAAAACTTCTATACACCTGCAGATGTAGCTCAAGCATGGAATGAATATAAACAACTAGTTGAAAACGCATACATCGACCCACAAGGCAGGGCAATACTTAACGTTAGATGGATAATAGGCAAAGGCAGAGTTGTACCCTTTACAACAATTAGAAAGGTAATACTTCTCAAACGAGACCTCAAGGACAATAGAATTACTAGAACAATAAATACAGATGAAGCGCTTGAATTCTTGGAGAAGGAGCGCTTTTGCAATCCGCACCTTCTAGTTAGATCAGATAGAAAAAAGAATCTTAGAAATGAATTCTTTAAAAAATTCCTAGATCGTATAGAGATATACATGGTAAATGCGACTCCACCTCCTCGTGAAACCAATGATGTGATAAGAGAAATCTGCATAAAATCCTGATTTATTCCCCGTAAAGGATAGTAACTACTACAATGGTAATTGATGATCTTGTCTATTTCAGAGGAATTAAAAAATCGATATCCAGGCCTCCAAGCTCTTGTATCGTACATTGATGATCTTAAAGTGGCAAAGAGTGGAGATGAATTAGAAGATTTTAGTCAAGAGATCTTCTCGGAAGTTAAGAATAAATATACACTTAATAATCTGAAGGCTATTCCGATTTTTAGATCTTATAGAGATTTTTTCTGGCATATAGGAATAGATCCAACCAAAGTAAGACCTGCAGCAGAGGCACTAATAAGAAGAATATTGGCAGGAAAAACAATACCTAGAATAAATAATGTCGTAGATTCTTACAACCTTGCTTCTATTAAAACTGAAGTCGCTCTTGCAGCTTTCAACCGAGACGAATTGATAGGTGATTTAATGATGAGACAATCAAAAGTAGGTGAAAAATTCTTGGGAATAAGCATGGACGAACCTACAACATTAACTGGTTCAGAAGTTGTAATCGCAGACTCAGAGAAGCTAGTTGCTGTTTATCCACATAGAGATGCTGACATATCAAAAGTCACCAACTCTACAAGAAATATTCTACTTTTAATTTGTGGAGTTCCGGGAATTGATATAACAATACTAAATAATGCCAGAGAGCATGCTGAAAAATATATCACAAAATTCTGTGGTGGAAAAAATCGGCAATGAAATGATTGTTTCTATAAAAGAAAAAAAGGAATGTTAAAAATAGGTTAGTGATGTAGTAGATTATTTCTTTTTCTTAGCCGTTTTCTTTTTAGTTATCTTTTTCTTGGGTTTCTTTTTAGCTGGTTTCTTCTTTGTTTTTTTCATAGGTTCTCCACAACATATTACATCGCATTCTGCACAACCACAGACTTCATCTACGACACATACAACTCCACATGCGTCACATTCGTATCTGTCACCTTTAGATGTCAATTAAATAACCTCCAGAAATATTCTCGATCTTTTTCTATATTTAAGACATTTTGTCTATCCTAATTATCAATAGGCAAAGAAAAAAAATGAGAAATCGACAACTCACAAAGGAAAGAAATATAGCATAAATCTAATTCACTATATTCGGTGTTTATATGGCAATAGTAAAAATTTTAGAACTAGTGGGAAGTTCAAATAATAGCTGGGATGATGCAGTTAAAAATGCATTGACAGAAGCATCGAAAACTGTAGAACACATTGTGGGAATAGATGTTCTAGGATTCAAGGCTGAGGTTACAGACAATAAGATTGCAAATTATAAAGCACATGTAAAAGTCGCCTTCTCAGTAGAAAGATAAACTCAGATTGGCAAGATAACAATAATGAAAATAACCATTAATTGATAAAAAGAAACTTCCTTTATCCATTTTTTGGAAAAATTATCGTCCACTTGAGTTCTGAAATAATTTGTATATTAAAGCAATTGATATTTAGCATGGCTATTGAATATCAACATTCGTATCCTCAGATTCGAAAGGAGACTATCCTTGCCTAAGAGTAGAGAAATATCAGAAATGGTCGATAAATTATTGGCTGGAGATCGAAAAGCAGCTGCCAAACTCATGACCATAGTAGAAAATGAAGAAGCGATTGCAAAATCAATTACAAAAAAGCTTGAACCTCACATCGGTCGAGGATATAATATTGGTGTTACCGGGCCATTAGGAGCAGGCAAGAGTACCATAATAGACGCTATAGTGAAGGAGTATAGAAATAGAAAGCAGAAAGTCGGCGTCGTAGCAGTTGATCCATCAAGTGAGTTTACAGGTGGAGCTTTACTAGGAGATAGAATTAGACAGAAAAGTAGCATTGGAGACGAAGAAGTATTCTTTAGGAGCATCTCCACTAGAGGTTGCCTTGGTGGACTATCAAGGTGTACCAATGATGTTGCAAACATACTTGATGCTTATGGAAGCAATATTATTCTGATCGAAACAACTGGAGCAGGGCAATCTGATATTAATGTAGCTAGAATTGCTCAAACAACTATTCTTGTGCTCACACCGGCTGTCGGCGACGATATACAATTAATGAAAAGTGGAATAATCGAGATCGCCGATATATTCATCATCAATAAGGCTGATCTCCCTGGATCAGAAATTCTTGCGGCCATGCTTAAAGCTAGTCCACCAAAGAATAGCTGGAATAGACCAGTAATAACGACCATTGCACGAAAAGGTGAAGGAATTCTAAAATTAATTGATGCGATTGAACAACATCGCAAATATATCAAATTAAAGCCGATAAAAAAAAGTAAGAAAAAGACATTATAACTTCAAGAGCACGTGCTGCATTTCATTCAATAAGTATTACGCAAAAAATGGTTACAATTTTTACGAGTATGTACACTTCCTAAAACATTCCACGATTTCTTTAAGGGTTGAACCAGGAGAAAAGACCTCGTAAACGCCATGTTTATCTTTTAAATCGTTGGCTTCATTCATGGGTATTATCCCTCCACATACAACAGGAACCTCAATTTTTTTCTCTCGCAGTTCTTTCATGAGTTCGGGAATCTTGACGTGATGCATTCCCTCCATGGAGCTAATTCCGATAGCATCAACATCTTCTTCTTCTGCTGATTTAACAATCTCATCTTGGAATCGAGACGCGCCAAGGTATATGACTTCCATTCCAGCATCACGTAAAGCAGCAGCGATGACCTTCAATCCTCTATCATGAACATCGACGCCGACTTTAGATAATAGAATCCTTGTTTTCTTGCTTTTCTTTCTCATTTTAAACATCCTCCTAATCTAGATGTGGCCACTCACCATAGACATCCCAAAAAACCTGATACATTTCACCATTTGTAACATTGGCTTTCGCCGCCTTAATTGCATATGGTGTGACATTAACGCCCTTCTGGCAGGCTTTTCTAAATCCTCCTAGTGTCTCTTCTACTGCTTTCTGGTTACGATTTTTTTTGACTCGCTTAACCGCATCAATCTCAGCATCTTCCTGCTCCAATTTAACTCTGCATACCTCAAAATCTCCAATCTTACTTTTGAACAGATTAACACCGACGATAGGAATATCTCCACGTTCAATAGCAAGTTGTGTTTGATAACTTGTCTGAGATATTTCTCTCCTAGGTATTCCAGCTTCAGTATAAGCTAGCATTCCACCAGCTTTATCGATTCTATCAAAATAACGCCATATTTCCTCCTCAACTTGGTCCGTTAACCATTCAACGTAGTATGATCCACCAAGAGGGTCTATCACGTTTGGAACTCCACTCTCATGATAAATTATGTGTTGAGTTCTCAATGCTAACTTAGCTGCCGCTTCAGTAGGGAGTCCTAAAGCCTCATCATATGAATCTGTGTGTAGAGATTGTGTACCTCCTATAATAGCGGCTAATGAGTGAATAGTAGCTCGTACTATGTTATTGAGAGGCTCTTGAGCTGTCAATGCGGAACCGCCTGTTTGAGTATGAAATTTGAATATAAGCGATCGAGCCTTTTTTGCACCGTATCTTTCTTTCAGAATTTTGGCCCAGACTCTTCGCATAGCTCTAAACTTTGCAATTTCTTCAAACAAATTGTTGTAAGCATTCATAAAGAAGGATATTTGTGGAGCAATCTCATCTATATGCCATCCTCTGCTTAATGTTTCATCTATGAAGACTGTGGCATCTGCAAGTGTGAAAACTGCTTCTTGGATAGCGTTTGATCCTGCTTCTCTGATATGGTAACCGCTAACGTTGATTCCATACCATTTGGGTGTATGTTTCATACAAAATTCCTGTAAGTCAACTGCAAGTTTTACAGATGGTTTAAGTGGGAGTGGAGGGTTTCCGACATGGAATAACCATAAAGGATCATTTTGAGTGGTGCCTCGAAGGTTTTTCCTTGGGATGCCTTGTTTATCAGCCATTGCAATATACATTGCATATGTTGGTAAACCTAGGAAATGAGTAACTACGGATGTCGATAACCGGCCTATTGGGAGGTCTTTAAAAATTCTTTCAAGAGCTTCGATCGATGAGATTGAGGCGCCGCCCTGTCCTACTTCACCTCTCATTCTTGGATCATCTGCATCGAAACCATAGATTGTAGGAGAATCTAGAGCTAGATTTAGACCAGTCTCTCCTTCCTTTACTAGAAATTTGAAACGCTCGTTGGCGTCTTCACCTGTTCCAAAACCGCTTAGAAGCCTGACTGTCCAAGGTTTTCCTCGATACATTGTAGGGTAAACTCCGCGTGTGAATGGATAGATGCCAGGAAAACCAAGCTTCTTCAGATAATCGAAATCTTCTATATCGGTTGGATCGTAAATCGATTTGAGAGGAATTTTTGAGGGAGTTGTTTTTGGAGCTTTATCCTTTATTTTTGTGTCTTTGATCCATTTATCATAGGTTTTTTTCCATTTTTTACGAGCTTGTTTGATTTCAGTGCTTTTACTTCTCTTTGGCAATGTTTGTTTTTCAACCCCGTCGTAAGCTCTTAATGAATTTATGATTCCAATTCTCATTAAAGATATAGTTAACTCATAACTCATATTTCATCTCTGAAAAGAGGAGGATCGATGAATAGCCAATCATATTGAGTTGAACCGAAGCTGTGTTCAGACCATCTCAATATTGCTAGCCTAAGGAGTAAACAGAGCATTTGAGCAAGATGAAAAAACCTATTGTTGTTTTGGAAAATGTACATCTAGAGCGTGAAGAGGACAAGATCCTCAGAAATATAAATTGGACAGTCTTCCCTGGAGAACATTGGGCTATTATCGGTCAAAATGCAGCTGGAAAAACTCTTCTACTCAAAATCATCGCAACTTATCTCTGGCCGACAAGAGGAAGCGTTGAGGTTCTTGGAGAAGAATTTGGATCAATAGAGTTGCATAAACTTCGTCAAAAGATAAGTTGGATAAGCTCGGCTCTCGAACAAGAGCTACCACAGAATCAATCAGTGATAGAGGTAGTCCTTTCCGGATATTTTTCAACTCTTCGTTTATTCGATAAGCCCACAAAACAGATAGTTCAACGTGCAAGAAAACTTCTACAGCTTATGGGTTTGAATTCACATGAACAGCAAATATTTGAAACTTTATCCGTTGGGGAAAAGAAAAAGAGTCTAATTGTCCGTGCAATGA
Organism: Bathyarchaeia archaeon; assembly: GCA_049676905.1. GTDB lineage: Archaea > Thermoproteota > Bathyarchaeia > 40CM-2-53-6 > RBG-13-38-9 > RBG-13-38-9. Next base: position 11,592 of record JBAUBP010000369.1, on the reverse strand, counting down.
TTAGAAAACCAAGACTACTGATTTTGGATGAGGTATGTGCTGGTCTCGATCCTATAGCTAGAAGAAAATTCATCAATTCACTTAGAAGATTGGTTAACAAAGAATCGAATATTACCATTCTTTATGTAACTCATCATCTGGAAGAAATCTTTCCAGAAATAACTCATGTGCTTGGTCTGAAGAATGGGAAAGTTGCTTTCTCAGGGAAAAAGCAAGATCAATTGAGTCAGAAAAATATGAATTCCTTATTTGGAAAAAAAGCTAAGCTAAGGAAGAAAAATCAAACGTATTATCTCGATATTTTCTAAAGATATGGCTAATACATGGTGAATGTAAACTAACCAGAAATTTAACTCATCTATCAAAGTATATTGATTTGCCTTTCGCTGAGATCGGTATTCCCATTACAATACTAGATTTCTTAGTTAGACCTAATCGTAAAGCAGCTGTGCCAATTCTATACATGATTCTATTGTCCACATTATGATCCATGGCGGTTTTTGCTGCTGATCCCAATGCTATACCCATATCCAGTATCTTGAAGATGCAATTGGGTCCAGTAAAATCTACACCATTAGATCTTGAGAATTCATTGAATTCTGTACAGGTTTTAAATCCACATCCGCCACAATCTAGTCCGAAGTTTTTTGTTCCTTCAACGCCAATTAATATGATGACCTCTGAATCCCTAACATTTTTTCCATCTCGCAAAAATCCTTTTGAGTTCCTTTCTTCCCCTATTTTATCCATCTCGGCAGCTATCTTGTCTTTATCTTCGCCATAGATCAGAAGTGTCTCTACATCATCTTTACCACCAGATTTTGGAGCTGTTCTAGCGGATATCATCATTAATTTAGCTACATTGAGCAAACCTTCATTTTCAGATAGATTACTTTTGATAATAGGCACAGTAACAACCCTCAAGAATGACGTAAAGAGAGGCTATTAAACCAATTTAAGCAATGCTATATCCAAGAATCTATAAGTTAATACTTCACAATGATTAATTGATCAAAATAATTAGATATCTACTAGTATTACATTAATAATCAAACCTTATCTCATCAGTCGTTAGCGTGAACACAATTATGGCCATTTTCGTAACCAAGGCTAACGGAACCAGAGAGCCGTTTGATAGAGCAAAACTAGTTCGAACCTGTCTTAGAATGGGAGCTACAGAAGAGATAGCTCATCATATCGCTGAAAGCATCGAAGCAAGATTATTTGATGGAATAGAAACAAAGAAAATTCTTAGTATGATTTTTGTTTCAATGAGAAAGCACAAACCAATTCTAAAACACATGATAGATCTTCGTAAGTCATTGAGCTTGCTAAGATCAAAACCTGATTTCGAACTATTTATTCAATTATTATTGAAGGAATATGGATATGATGTTGTTCCTAATCTGATAATAAAAGGTAAATGTGTGGAACATGAAGTGGACGCCTTAGCAAGTAAAGAAGGAAAAACAATGATTGTAGAAGTGAAACACCATTTCGATTATCATACTCCAACAGGCTTAGATGAAGCTAGAATAGCAAGAGCAGTCTTTGAAGATGCTACTGAAGGACATGAGATTGGGTCAAATGATCTGGGAATAGATGAAGTGATGATTGTTTCAAACACGAAATTATCTGGGCACGCAGAGAGATATGTTAACTGTAGAAATATCAAACATGTTGGGTGGAGTCATCCTCCTAAATCTGACCTTCAAAACTTGATAGAAGATAAGAAATTATATCCGATTACTATTTTGAGAGGTTTAAGATCTCCAGTAAGAGATAAACTTGTATCTGCTGGAATCGTGATGATAAAACAACTTACTGAAATAGCTCCAAACGAATTAAGAAAAAGAGCACGAATCTCAAAAGATGATTCTGAATCCATTATCAATAAAGCAAAAATCATATTCTCTGATAATGACTAAAATAGCCAGATATTACTGCATTAATGAGTAGTAATTATTCGAATTATTATCATCACAATAGTAGATGAGAATATTAAGAAAATATTCAATAATTCATGACATTCTGCCAAGTTGGTATTCATAAAAATGAGTAAGTCCAACCTAGAGATGCAAGTTAAAGTTCTACCCCAAAAGACCGGGGTCTATATCCTGAAGGCTGATGACGTTCTCTACGTTGGTAAAGCATCGAATATCAGGAGTAGAGTGAAGAATCATCTTCTAGCTGCGAAATCAAATCCTCGTGAAGCCATGATTATTGACAATACCAAGAAAATTGATTATATCATTACAAATACAGATGTGGAAGCACTTGTAGAGGAAAACATTCTAATTAAACAATATAAACCCAAGTTTAACATTCAGCTTAGTGACGATAAGACATATCCTTACCTCAAGCTGAGTCTGGATGAAGAATATCCTACACTTTCGATTGTTCGAAGGACTAAGAACGATAAAAATCGATATTTCGGGCCATATGCTGACGTAGCTGCAATGCGACAGACTCTGAAAACTCTTAGAAGCCTGTTTCCTTTAAGGACATGCAAACTCGATCCAAGAAAGCCTAGAAAACGTCCTTGCATGAATTATCAAATTGGACTTTGCAGTGGAATCTGTGCGGGGCTTATTTCAAATGAAGAATATAATGAGAGAGCCAAAGAATTACTATTTGTTATGGAAGGAAGGCCGGATCTTGCAATCGAAAAACTGAAAAATAAAATGTTAGAGGCATCGTCGAATCTTGAGTATGAGAAAGCTGCGCACATAAGAGATCGGATAGAAGCCTTAGAGAAGACTCTTTCAAAAATGACAATATTGTTTTCCAAACCTATCGATCTAGATGTTTTAGGAGTCGCCAAAACCCAAACAGAAGCCTGCGTTCAAATAATGCAAGTCAAGAACGGTAAATTAGTTTCATCAGAATCCTTTGATATGAAAGCTCAAGATGCAGAAGAAAATGAGGTAACCGAATCATTCATACAACAGTATTACTCCAAAAGAACTTTCTCTCCACCTGAGATCATAGTCTCAACAAAACCTTATGATGCTTCAATTATTCAGGAGTGGATGTTCGAGAGGTTCCATTCTAAAACGAAGATATCAACTGGAGTAAGAGGTCAAAAACGTCGGTTACTCAAATTAGCGATAGAAAATGCGAGATCACATCTTGATGAATTGGCTGATAAAAAAAGGAGAGCTCTCAAAGGATTGAAAGAGCTTCAAAAGATTCTCGAACTTGATACATTACCAAAATTGATTGAGTGTTTTGATATCTCAACATTGAGAGGTAAAAGTTCAGTCGGTTCCATGATTTCATTTCTAAATGGTGAACCTTTGAAGAGAGGCTACCGAAGATTTAAGATTAAAACAATTGTGGGACAAGATGATCCGAAAATGATCGGTGAAATAATTCATAGAAGATATAAGCGATTACTCCAAGAGAAATCTCAGCTTCCAGATCTGATAATCGTAGATGGTGGAATAACTCAACTTAATGCGGCAAGGAAATATATGCTTGAATTGGGCATGGAATTACCAATTATAGGATTGGCAAAGCAATTCGAACATGTATACTCACCTAATAGCAAAAAACCAATGTCGTTACCAAAGAATTCAGAAGGTCTATACTTACTTCAAAGAATAAGAGATGAAGCTCACAGGTTCGCGATAGCATATCATAGAAAACTGCGAAGTAAAACTGCAATTAGTGCGCGCGCTACGTAGCATAAGTTATCGGTTGTCTAAATCCCTACTTCAAGTAAGACCTAGTTGATCACTTACCAACTTTGAAATGTCTGTAACCCTAACTGGTAGCTTCTCAATCTTGGCAGCCTCTCCTAAGCCTATGAGGCATGCTGGGCATGCAGATAACAACAGTTCTGCCTTGGCATCTTTTACCTGTCTAATTCTTGTGACGCCAACTTTGTTAGCTAAGTCAGGTACTACTGCTTTCATTACTCCACCTGTTCCACAACATCTTCCTGCACTTCGATTCTCTGGCAGTTCAGTAATTTTTTCTGCGTATTTGGCGATTATAGCACGAGGTTCATCATACAAACCGACTAGCCGTCCAAGTTCACATGGGTCATGATATGTTACCTGACCTGTGAAACGTTTTTTCGGTTTGAGTCTTTCGTCTTCAAGTTTTGAATTCAAGTATTCGACTATATGGATTGATTGGAATTTCAATTGGCGACCGAGTATACTCGGATATTTCTCCTTGAATGCTCGATAACAGCCTGGACAGTTGAAGATGACTTTTTTAGCATTCATATTTTCTATAGCTTCAACATTGTGCCTAGCTATCTCCTCAAGTCCTGGAGTGGCTCCACTAAAGTCAAGTGGGGCACCACAACACCATTCGTTTCCACCTAGAATAGTCCAATCCTCGCCTAAATGATTTAGAATTGAGGAGACAGATCTCGCAACTTCTCCAAGTCGACCAGAATAGGATGTCACACATCCCACGAAATATATTGTTTGAGCTTTCTCCTTCCTGGGAACATTTGCAGATTCATAATCTATCCAGTCATCTCTTGTATCATTTGGTAGTCCATACAAATTCTTGTGTTTCCTTATTTGTTTAGAGACTTCTTTAACAGAGTCGGGAGAAAATCCGTCCATAAATGTGGTCTCTCGAGCCGCCTTCCAAAGATTCACTAGGTCAAACTCAACTGGACATACACTCATGCACCGACCGCATAATGTACATTCATAGAGAAGTGAACTGAGTTCTTCCATGTCCTTCTTCTGAATCTTCCGTTTGAATATCAATGAGATTGGACCGCGTTGCTTGAGAACCTTAGATCTGAAGGCAAGTAGTCTTGCACGCGGTGAAGATGTCTTGGATTTATTTTCGTCATGAACTGGACAGGCTTCCACACAATCTCCATCTTTTCCACATGCCATTAGTTGAGTGACACCATGGCGGGTAAGATTTCCAAAAGAGCTGTCCTCTTTCAAATCTTTAAGTTTCAAAACCTTAGGATGAGATATCCCTCGATGCAGAACTAATGTAATGCATGCTATTGCTTTCATTATGCCGCCAGAAAACAGTATAGAAGCAAGTAACCATCCGTATACAATAAAGATGTGAAAGCCGACAACAAAGGTTTGATCGATGAAGGGAATTGTTAGAGTTATGAGGGTATATGGTAATGGTTCAACATAGAATATCGAATTTATTGTATATGAGACCCCATATGCAACTATTACTCCTATAGTAGCGAATTCAACATAATCGAAACGGGAGAGTCCGTCCCGAAGCTTCTTATTTTTAGCAAGCTGGATGCCATATAAAACGAAACCTATGACAAAGAGTGCACCCACATATCGGTGAAATATCCTGATTGGATACATAAAATCAGGCCATAGAGGACGCGCACTCTCTAATGTCATGCCAGCTCCATGGCAGGATGAACATTCTCCAATGTTTAACGCGTGTGGAATTTGCTTCCCAGTTTCAACAAGTGGGTCGCTCAATAATGTAAGGATAAATGAAAGATCCAAGGCTAACCATGATAATAACACTAGGACCATTGAAACATGAAAGAGCCAGAATGATACGGAACTAAACCACATTCTTGGATATGCGAAAAGCTCAACCAACGCATTTACAAGAGATTTTTTAGCTGGATATTTGAAATTTCGGATGCGTCGATCGATCTTCAAGATTCCTTCATCACATCAGAACTATTTTTTCGTTTGTTAGTTTCAGTCTATGTTAAAAATGCATCTGTCTACTTAGGGAGATTTCAAATTGTTGATAAGCACGTGCTATTCGTTATCAATCATTATTTCAGCAAGTTTACAAAATCATATATTAGCTAGCTAAGTACACACTCGATATTGACTCCTTATCTTGTTTTGATAGTTGCGCTTGGAATCATCATTATAATAATTAAGCGTAAAGTGAATTAATGCTAGCATCCACTAGAAACTGTATAACATATTCGTCTATGGTGAGAATTTCTTGAGATTATATCTTAATTACTCGATTCTTACCCTTTGCATCAACAATATGAACTGAACATGCCAAGCAAGGATCATATGATCTAATAGTCTTACCCACTTCTGTTGGATTCTCTGGATCGTCAACAGGAACTCCTATAAGAGCTTGCTCAAGTGGCCCCATCTGTCCATTATTATCTCTTGGAGAGCAGTTCCATGTTGAAGGTGAGATTACCTGATAGTTAGCTATCTTCTTTTCTCTGATTCTGATCCAGTGAGCACATGCGCCTCTAGGTGCTCCCCATAGACCTAGACCTTCACCTGATTCAGGAACTTCAGCTGGTGTATAGACTGGTTCTGCTGGAACAATGTTATCTACCCATGATTCCATTTCTTCCATTATCATGATCATCTCGGTAGCTCTAGCGGCAATTCTATCATATATTGAAGCACCATGCTTTGACTTAACGGTATAGAATCCTGATACAATCATTCTTGCCAGAGGTCCAACTTCAACAACATTGCCCTCGTATCTTGGGGCTTTCAGCCAAGTGTATGCGCCATCTTTTCCATAGTTGGGATTGGGTAGAGGTTCATCCTTGAGGTTTCCTCCACTGTCGTCAGTATACCATGAGTGCTTTACATCTTCACGGATATTTTCTGGATCCATTGCTCGTTGTTCACCATTTATTATTACGCCTCTTTTGAGAAACATGTCTGGAGGTGAGACCGGATCAGGGTAGACTCCATATGAGAGGAAGTTCGTGGGACCAATGCCATACTCTTGAAGTTCGGTGTGAGTGTCTAAATAGTCTAGGACCTTTGGAGCAACTTCATTTACGGTTTTCTTAATTGAAGATAATCTAGATTTGACAAGAGAACCTACGCGCGGTAAGTCTTCATGTCTTATTGACTCTCCACCACCTACTACCGACCAATAATGAGGTGATTTGCCACCGAATAGCGCGACTATCTGGTGACACAGCCGTGAAACTGGCAGAACAACATCCTTCAGTACCTTATTATAATCATCTGTAAAGTGCTCGCTTTTGCTTAGACCTGGAACTAAACCATATAGGTCATAGTCTGGACCATTCAGAACAAAAATATGTGCTGCATGGGAAAACAGTGTAGTCGCTCCCTCAACAATATTTCTAATGAGAACTCCATTTCTCGGAGGATCGACTCCGAATGCCTCATCAAGAGCACGTGCTGAAGTAATTTGATGTTCTGAAACACAGACTCCACAAATTGATGATGTTATAGTAGGAGCATCTCGGGGATCTCTTCCTGTTACGATAGTCTCTATACCTCTAAAGAGAGTTCCAGAAGCTTTTGCATCAACTACTGTCCCGTTGTCGACCTCGACCTTGACTGCATAATGCCCTTCTAGTCTCGCAACTGGATCTATCTTTACTGTTTGAGTCATTGTTCTGCACCTGTCTCCTTTTTCGCTTCTTTCTTATGTTTCCTTCTTCTATGTTCTGCATATGCGACTGCACCGACGGCAGCGGCACCTGTAGCTGCTCCGGCGATTAGAATGGGATCTATTCCAAGTGCAGCTGAAGGTGGTATTTCAGCAGCTTCTTCATAGAATGGTGAGAAAGGCTCATCAGGCCAACCTTTCTCTACGCATGCTTTGCATCCACCTGCTGTGGTACATGAGTTGAGTCCTTGGTTCCATCTTCTTACTGTGCAGTCTGCCCGAGCTAAGGGTCCCTTACATCCGAGTTTATATAGACATCCAGGTCCATCGAGCGTCTTGGCGAATACTCCTTCTTCATAATATCCTAGAAGTGAACAACCACTATGAACAGTTTCTTTGAATATGGCGGTGGGGCGTCCAACTTCGTCTAGTTCAATTGGTAGCCCTTGGAGAGCCTGAGCGAAAGCTAGGGTCATCCAGTCTGGATTAGGTGGACAACCAGGAATGTTAATCACGGTTTTATCAGGTAATACCTCACTCAGGGATCTACAGTTTGTTGGATTGGGCTTGGCTGCAGGTATACCTCCATAAGCCGCACATTGACCGACAGCTATGTTATATTTTGCTCTTCCACCAATCTCTTTTACCCAATCCTCGATTGGAACTGGTTGACCGTCTATCTCACCTACAGTACAGAAATAGCCTTCCGGAATTGCTCCTTCCATGATAAGCAGATCAACGCGGCTCTTGTCATCGACAACGTCCTCTAATCTTTTCATAGCTGCTTCTCCTTCAGGAATCATTAATGTTTGATGGAAATCTAGTTGGAGTCTAAATTTGGTAACAACATCAATCAGGTCTGGATCTGAACCTTGAAGAAGTGAGACAGTGCATCCGGTATCCTGGGCACCGGCAAGCCAGATTAAACGAACTTTATCATCTTGCGCGTGAGCTTCTATTGCCTGAGTGAATATATCTCTGATATCTGCTGAATAGAGTTCAATTGTTGCAGCAGTTCCGATTGCTGCACAAATTTTTAAAAAATCTCGTCTGTTTACCAAGACATTCGACCTTACTGGAGGGATTTCGCTCCCCTATCTGGGGGGAGATATATATGGATTGCTACTTCTTTTTACTCGTTGAGTCTTGATGGTTTAAATTTAAATTCATTTTATCTATTGATTTTATTATTTCAGAGATAGCATTTGGTATAGCTGTCTCAACGAGTTTTGAGAGTTCTATCCCTGCATCTAGAGATGCTGGCTCAATTCCGATCAACACTATCTTTTTTGGTAAGTCTATGACGCCTTTAGCCATCTTCAGTGTAGAAATCAAATCTAGCTGGTGTAGACTTGTGAATTGTGGAAGAAGACTGATGTCATCTTCAATAACCAAATCTATTTCTTTTACTGTACCAGGTTTCTCGTCCATTCTTACAGCATCTACAATTATCACACGTGAATTTCCCTCTATAACATTCAAAAGTTCGAAACTTGATGTTCCAATCTCGTGAATCTCCACTAATTTTGAGATATCTCTTTTTTTGAGTTGTCTAACTATGTGAATACCAACTCCTTCATCACTCAAGAGTACGTTGCCTACTCCTATTACGACCGGCTTGGAATTCTTGTGGGCCATTTTTGATTCAGCTGAAGGGTGTATGATTAGCTTCTCAATATTTTTGGTAAAGATTTGAACCATTTCCAATGTAGAACATCATGTAAAACTACTACGATGACAAATATCAGACTCGAAATAATATGGATGTCTATCCAATTATGGCGAGACAATTCTAAGAATCTCGTAGATGGTGTTTCGCCTAAATATTGTGAAGAGTTAGAAGGTTGAAAGCCAAGACCGTAACTTCTAGGTAAGACTAGCCAGACTATAATCCCAGAAATTGTAGCGATAAAGAAGAAAAGAAGAATAGCAATATTGACTATGGCATTGAACCTTTTACTCTTCATCATAAATTTCTCCGGGATATCGATGCTTCGTATTGTTTCAGGTAGCGTATTTCGATGGGCATTTGGTAAGAATCTGGTTAGCGATCAACTGACCATCTGTATCTAATTCACCGATTACAACTACATTTATTCCTTCCATGAAATTTTGAGGAATTGGACCTTTATATGAAACTATTATATCGTCTTGCCCATCCTTGAGGGTAAATTTTAAACTTTCAGAATCTCCTGTCAATGGTCCAGTAACGTTTCCAATTACTTGTATTTCTTTTCCATAATATGCCTCAGGGTCGTTCTTCAAATCAGAGATAGGTATGTATGGATTCACGACTGTGGTGGATGCTTGAAATATCAGATATACAGCCACAAATATGATAGCTAAGATTGTTAGTATCTTCAATAGTTTTGGTTTCAAGTTGATTCATACTTTTAATTTATTTAGTTTCTTTGAAATCTTCATAATTCTCCTATGGAGCCATGTGAGATAGAGAAATATTAAGACCCAGAAAATTGCAGAGACTGTGAAAAGTAGTTCAAGCGTTGTCATTTTACATTCTCCATCTTAACTGATTCTATAGTATCTATGGTTCTGTACATCTCCACCGTGACGTAGAACATCCATAAAAACAGTAATGTTACTGCAAAAGTAGAAGTTAAAAGTGTTTGAAGAATCGTTGGTACAACTCCAATCTGCAGTTTACTTGTGGGTAGAAGAGGCATAGGGTGAATGGTTGCCCAGATAATGGTGGAGAGATAGCTCAAAGGAATACTGATAAAAGCTAAGATTCCTAGAACCGAAGAGATTCTAGCTCTCTGTTCTTTGTCACTTATTGCCATCCTGAAACTGATGTAACCAAGATATGCAAGCAAAAGAACCAATGTTGTAGTTTGTCTCGGATCCCAATTCCAATATAGTCCCCAAGCGACCTTTGCCCATATTGCGCCCGTGATTATAGTGATGATACAGAAGAGTAGTCCAAGTAGGGCTGAGGATGATGCATACAAGTCCCACTTGAAATTGCGTGTCTTAAGATATAGAATGCTACTGAGAAATGTGATTGTAAAAGCAAGATAGGAGACCCAGGCTGAAGGTGTATGAATAAAGAAGACTCGGTAGGAGTCTCCAAGAGTTCTTTCTGGTGGAGCCCACAGAAAGATCATATATAATGCAGCGAGATTAACCAAGAATACTATAGTTGGATAAATCTTCTTCATATTTTCACCTTTAATCATATAGAACATATTCAAATGTTATCCAAAGTGCGGCAATCATTAACAGAAGAAATGCGAGGTTGATCTGGAGCTCTGGAAGAATAGAATTCATATCTGCTCCGACAGCGAGTTTACCTGTGGCAAGTATTGAAGGTATAATTGTTCCAGGCAGCAGTGGCATAGAGAGAGCTGGTATGATAAGTGCTCTTGATTGTGAATACATTGCTAATGCTGAAACAATTGAACCTATTACAGCTATATTGAGGATACCCAAGGCAATGACTAGTAGAACTAGAAATCCATTCGAATGGAAACTATAGTTTAGAATAGCCATGCTTGACGGTATGATGATTATTGCACCTCCACACATAAGCAGGAAAATGTAGACTGTTTTTCCAGCCAAAATTGCTTGTGGTGAGATTGGTGCTACTCTAAGCCCTTCGATAGAGCCTCTATCCATCTCACGGACAAAGCCTGTTGTAAATCCTAGCATTCCGATAAACAGGATGGATACCCAAAGCATTCCTGAAATGAAATCTGTAATATTTGGATTGGAAGGGCCTAAAGCGAAACCGAATGAAAGATTGGAGATAAAAGCTAGGATAATTATCGAATAAATTTCATATTTTCTTCTAAGTTCCAAACGTAAATCTTTAAGGAGAATTTGCCATGCATCCTTAAAGAAATTTGTAACTTGATTATGTGATACTTCATCTTCCATGGTCTTGGTCACCTGAGGTTTTTGGTTTCCATAATTCTGCCTTTCTCTAGTGTAGCAATCCTGTCAGAAACTTTTTCACCAATCTGTTGGTTGTGTGTAGAAAATAGAATGGTCGAGTTCTTCTTTGTGGAATTAAAAAAGTCTTTGAGCTGGTCTATACCTTGTTGGTCAAGACCCGAGAACGGCTCATCTAAGAGCAGTAGCTTGGGATTGTGTATTGTAGCCCTGATTATGTCAAAGCGTTTCCTTTGTCCACTTGATAAAGTTCCAATTTGATCTTCGACTCGATCAGCAATATTGAATTGTGATGTTTTTTCGAATATTATTTTTTCAATTGTTTCTTTATTTCTGAAG
>JBAUBP010000368.1:0-28153 GCA_049676905.1 Bathyarchaeia archaeon | reverse complement strand
CCGTATGGTATTTCCAAATGCATTGCTCTTCACTTTAATGAAGACAAATAACACACTTAAAAAATTGATATTCCTTTAATTATCTTAGTCGTTTGACTATTAGCTAATGTCGATTCAAACTTAATGTATTAAGATGTAAAGCAATCTATAGATTATGTATAATGCTAGGAAACTTACTGCAAGAGAAAGCAATCTTGCAACTAGCAATAGTGTTTCCTTGGAGAATCGTAGTGAGGCGTAGTATCCTCCTAGAGTCTTATTGTACATTAAGTAAGAGTTAGTCAATGCTTCTTCTTCAGGTATAGCTGCGACTTCTGGAATAGTCGTAGTAGATAAGATGAACGCGATCAATTTGATTCCAAAAACTATCAAGAACAGATAGAAATAATTACCATTAACTAGTGCGCTCATCGGCGAGATCAGAATATTCGCCAAGCACATAATAATCACAATTAACATGCTCGATTTGATCGCGCCTAGCCATCGATTGTAACCGGCGAAGAGGAAATTGCCAATAAAATTAGATGCAGTGTAAGTGAAAGATGAAAATGAAGATAGTAGAGGATGTATTATTGCAAAAGGTGTGACTAGAGCCAATATAGGAGTCGCTGCATCCAAACCAACATTGTATCTCAGTCTCTTGAAAGGCCAACCTTTACAGATGACTGATGCTGCTACGCTTGTCAGCATTGTGGCAAGATACATGGATATTGCCAGATAATCTGGCCCCTTGAGATAATCCATAACGTATGGGACCCAGACCACTGTAAGAAGATAATTCCCAGCAAAGATGGCTACAAAATACGTTGACGTAGAAAACAGTCTCGCTGGTTGCTTGATAGATTTGGGGATCTCAACTTTTTCAAGATGTGACAAATCCATCATAGAGACTGTTAACGTTGCTAACAATCCTATTCCAGCGCCTAATACAAAGATGTAGAGAAATTTTACATCTGTAGGCATGAAAGCAAGTAAAAATATTGCCATTGCATAACCAATAATGCTTGAGAAGCCTAAGGCTGCTGTACGTTTGGCAGTTACATCTTTTATCTCATCTTCTGATAGAGAACCAAATATTGCAAGATTTGTAAAAGCTGTTGTTGGTGTGGCTGCCGCGCATGCATAGATTAATGCGATAACTCCAACATCTTGAGTAAAAGGAATGAAAAGAAATAGAATTCGATCAATTGCATGTTGAATAACAAAATTGATTTTTACTTTTGTTAGTAAAATTTTTGGAAACTTGTAAAGTATTAAATGGATCAGCAGTTTAGTTACTCCGGCTACGCCTACGACTATGGATATGCCCCCGACTCCCCCTCCAATAGTTACAACATAAACGAATAGAACCCCTGTAGTAAGTGCTGAAGATATTCCGTAAAAAAGAGCCTCTAAGACTAGCAGAGATTTTAACTTAGTAGTCACATCAAACAATCTCTTAAAGGATCCATATTAACATCCGCATATGATAGAAATCTAATATAGAAAATGGCGTCACCAGTTTTATTTTATCATTACTAATCAAATTCTTGTATCTTACAAGTTAATGAGCTAAGCATTAAATATCTATTGAGACAACAAACTATCGATTCATATTGAATTTTGATTATGAGGCAGTAATTTTAGGTAATACAGTGATATGGTGTGTTAGTGTAATTATTGTCGCAATTATTATCCAAGAAACAGAGTATTTTCTACCAGTAGTAGTGATTTTGTGTATCGCAGCTATGATAAGTATAATTTTGATTGCAAAAGCTAGTAGGCAACCAAAAAGTAAAGAATGGTATGAAGGAGAATAATTTTAGTTCTAATCTTTTTCTAAACGGCTTTTTGCTATGATTGCCGCGCCCAAAGCACCTACCAATTGGGGATCAATTTTTTCGGGAATGTATAATGGGACGCCAAGTTCTCTAGATAGAGAAGATCTTAGACCGAGATTTTTTGAAACGCCACCAGTTAACATAACCTCTTGTCGAATGCCCACTTTTTTCCCCATTGTTGCAACTCTTTGTGAGATTGCATTATGAAGTCCAGCAATGATGTCTTCCTTGCGAGTTCCTTCGGCAAGTAATGAGACAATCTCTGTCAAAGCGAACACAGTGCAGGTGCTTGATATTTTTGCTGGATTATTTGAATTCATTGAAAGTTTTCCCAAATCTTCGAGAGGGACCTCTAAAACAAGTTTCGACGCAAATTCTAAGAATCTGCCTGTACCTGAAGCACATTTATCGTTGAGAGCAAAATCTATTATTTTACCATCTTCACCAAGTGCTATTGCTTTAGAATCCTGACCTCCAATATCGATTACAGTGTGAATATTAGGTGCAATATGGCGTGCACCACGTCCGTGACATGATATCTCAGTAACAGTTTCATCTGCAAAAGGAGCTTTGACTCTTCCGTAGCCAGTTGCCACAATATATTTTCTATCTATATTCTTCATATTCAGCTTTGATATTGTCTCTTTGAGTGCTTTTTCTCCAGCTTCGGTTGGATTGGCTCCAGTTGATAATATTGGTCCAAAATGAATTTCGTCATTGAACATAACTGAAGATTTTGCTGTGGTACTTCCTATGTCAACTCCGGCTGCCATTTCCATTTATTAAAGCTCCTATTTCGAGATACTTTGTAAAATTTGGTCTTATTCTAGATTGGTATTAGTTCAGGTATTAATTGGATAAGAGCGAAAACGAACCATACGTACCATGCTGCTGTCGCTGCAATAGCAAGGGGGAAAAACCATGATCTGATCTTGATGTTGGTACCTCTCAAATATAGATCTATACATTCCCTGGGGCAGATCTCTATACATTTTCCACATTTTGTGCAGTCGAGATTAGGTTTTCCCTTTTCTTCGATGGCCTTAGGTGTCATAGCGTAAGTATGACAGACATGCATGCAGTCATAGCACTTATCACACTTATCCATGTCTACTCTAACTCTGAAAGGACTTAAACTCTCAACCAGATTTATCATACCCCCAACCGGGCAGAGAATGCAGAACCATCTTTTCTTTGTCATTATCGGCAATGCTATGACAAAGACTGCGACTATAGCTATGAAAGCTATTCCAAGCCATATGTACTGTATCAGGAAAGTCCAGCAGACTAAGCATATTATGGGGACTGAGGCTCCAAGAGCCACTAAGAGTAGTGCCACGGCGATACCGTACTTAACATCTTTGATTTCCTCCTTCAAACCACCTAAGAAAGGTTCTCCACGAGGGGGGTGGAAGGTGGTTCTAGATTTTCTAAGCTTCCATCTTTCCTTTGTTCCATGTATGAATGTCTCCACTGTACCACCAAAGAAACACATCCAACCGCACCAACCTCTTCCGAAAACAACAGCTGTAGCCACAAATGGTATCATTACCATTATTAGCATAACCAAAGTTGTTGGCCAATGAAGCATTGCTCCTGGTTGTGACTCAGATCCATAAACGGCTAATCCAAGAGTAATCTCTGGAAGAGTTCGAGTGCACGGAATTATTGTGGTCCCATACATAGGAGCTCCCTGAAAATAGTAAACTCTTAGATGATCACTAACCCACTGTGTCAATGATAACCAACCGATCCAGCTAAGGATGGCGAAGAATCCTGCCCATACAACTGTTGAAAAGAAAATTAGAATTGATCTTCTGACATGTTGTACCTCTCGAGCACGTAAAACCCAGTAAGTTGCAGCCCCAATCAGAACTCCAGCTAATAATCCAATGATAAAATAAGGTCTAGAATAGAGAACAAATGAGAAAGCAGCTACTGCTAGTGCTGCCACAATAGCATTACGAGTACTGGTTGCTGGTTCCATAGTGGTTAGACATGAGATAAATAAAAAATATAACTCTTGTCATATAGGAAATCAAAGAATAGAAGGTTTGAAAGCCCTTGAATAGAAAGAAATTTGCCTTGGACAGTGATGAGTGATGCAGGTTCATCTTTCACAATCAAGTCTTACAATATTCTGCGACGAGAAGGTGTCCTATCTTTGATTGAGACATTGAATGAGAAGTTCAAGGATCTCCCTGAATATTTAGCGAAGAAAAAAGAAAATGGTTCGAAAATTATTGGGTATTTCTGCAACTACATCCCTGAGGAATTGATCAAATCAGCAGATGCGGTTCCACTCAGATTAGTCAGTGGCGGTATTCCTGAAGCTATGCAAGCTGGAGAGCAATATGTAAAATCCTATTGTTGCCCATATATTCGGAGCTGCATTGGAAATCGAGTAAACGAAAATCCATTATACAAATTTCTTGATGCTATTTGCGTTGCACGTACTTGTGACGGCATGAAACATGTTGAAGAATACTGGCGTAAATATTTTGACATACCAGTGTTTTCGGTCGGAGTCCCAAAAGTTTCGAATAGATTTCGAACACGTGAACATACATCCGAATATTTTAAGGGTGAACTTACTCGGCTCAAGAGAGATCTTGAGATATTGACCGGAACAAAGATCACAAACAAACGACTCAAAGAGAGTATACGATTCTACAATTTGATGCGAAGTAGAATGAGAAGACTATATGACTATTTGAATATTGAATCCTCTCAAATATCTTGGCGTGACATATTCAAAATATCTCACATAGGATATTTAATCGACAGAGCTGAATTTCTTGGTGAGATAACAAATATCCTCAAAGAACTTAGAATTAAGACGAGTAACATAGAAAGGAGCAAAGAACAGGTCAGGTTGATGCTGTATGGCTCTATATTAGCCTTCGAAGACACAAAAGTACTTGATATCGTCGAAGTTTCTGGAGCAAAGATAGTCGCAGACGCTCTATGTACGGGCTCCAGATTTTGGCGAAAAGATGTTTCCATTGAGGGATCACTGATAGACGGTCTCGTAGATCGATATCTATACAATATTCCATGCGCCCACATGATGGACTTCATGATGAGACTGAATTATGTAATAGCTGCAGCTAGAGAAAGTAAATCTCAAGGTCTGATATATTATAATCTCAAATCTTGCGATACATATAGGTCAGAATTTAGGGAATTTGAAGAAGATGTTAAAAAAGAGCTTGGAATTCCATCATTGCTGATCGAAACTGAGTATTCACCAGCAGACATAGGAACTACTAGAACAAAAATTGAGGCTTTTCTTGAAATGCTTAGAGGTGTCTGATATCACAGCCCATATCTCATCTCGAAAGATCCGGTTTGACGATTCATTTGAAAGCTTCAGCAGATTATGGAATTTGATATTGGACAGTAAGAAAAGGATAGGTGCGACTCGATCCCGAGTTGTTGCAAAATGGCGGTTATTCCCTCCGGAAATAATATTTTCGATGGGAGCAATCCCTTACGATCTACTTCTTCATGAAGGTTTAGTTACTACAAAAGATGACGAGGTAAACCCTTCAAAATATGCGATCGAGGCAGGTCTGAGTGCAGATTGCTGTCCTTGGAACCTATCAGCAGTCAGTAAAATACTGTCAAAAGAAGATGACTCAGACATTGATCTGTTCTTGGCAACAGTAGGATTTTGTGACATATCTTCAAAAAGTTGGCGGATAATGTCTAAAAAGATTGGGAAGCCATTCTACTCAATAGAAATACCCCACTTCAATTTTGAATCAGAGAATAATGCCGTCTCATTTATTCAGCAAGAATTATCTTCAATGGTCAATCGACTTAGTCGCCGGCGAGGTTATGAATTCTCTGAAGAAAGACTTCTTGAAGAGATAAGAAAAGGGAATTTTATAAGAAATCTTGTAAGTGACATCACCAAATTTTTATCCACCCAATCTGTGCCAGTATCAGCTTTAGAGTACTTTCTAATACAAGCATCTGCAGGAGACTATCTCCAAGATCCAGACATAACAGGATCAATTCTGAACAGAATCAAAACAGAAATTGAATCTAGAAATAAAAATGGTGAATCTGCACCAGGAATCCAAGATGGTGCTCCAAGAATATATTTTGTTGGGATGGCTCCCCAACAACTGGGATTCTGGAATCTTATCGAGGATTGTGGTGGAGTATCTGTCGGCTGCGACACATATCTTTCATTATTCTATGAATTGATTCCTGAGCATACCAATGTTCAGAAGGAACTAGCAAAATGGATTTGGCGTATGCCTCATAATATTCCAAGTATCGAAAGATCAAAAATGCTGACATCATATATTAAAAACCAGAATCCAGATGCAGTTATAATAGGAAATCTTGTTGGATGTAGAAACTTATCACAATCTGATAGATTAGTGAAAGAGACAATAAGAGAAGAACTTGGTATCCCAATAACATCACTTGAGCTTGGAGCATCGGATGAAGATATCACATTATTGGAACCACATATACGTTCCCTCATTGATATGTGTAAATAGTTTGGAGTCGGCAACACCATATGAAAAAATGGAGAAAGGTTGAGATAGCACAAACTATTTTATCAATTTTAATCATTTTCTCCATCATAATTGTCTCAGCTTATAGTGTATGGCCAAATGTTTTTAGGCACAATTCTCCAGAGGCGGTGAAGCTAGTTATCAGCGGACCACCATCAAATACTATAACCATTGGTCAACCACAAGTCATAACAATATACGCCGCAAATACTAACGGCCAAATAGACAAAAATAGAAATGACATTATCGAGCTAATAATCGATCCACCAGGTTCAGCAACCATTCTCAACTCTACGAGAGCGAATTTACAAAACGGTGAAGCTTCATTCATTGTTGTAATTAATCAAAGCGAGATAGTAATTTTAACTGCTAATTGGATTGCCGGAAGAACACCTCTTGAATCCACTATGGTTTCGCTTAATGGAATTCTAAGGACTGCAGAATTCTATCATTTCTTTAAGACATCTATTAGCTACGCTTAGATAATGAAAAAATTTTTAGAGTTAGTATTCGGTTAGGCTGTTCTATCTACTTATACTTCTGCCAATCCTGACTAAGCCCTTGCCAACTTTCCGTTTTGTAGTTCTTGTACTCCTTCGTATCGTTCTTTTTGCTTTGGTGTGGAGTTTTGGTTTTCTCTTGGATGTTGTTTTCTTCTTTTTCGGTCTTGCTTTACTCTTACTTTTCTTGGATGTTGTCCTTTTTCTTGGTTTCTTCTTTGTTTTTGGCATAATGAGTTGTCAACGTTTTTTAAACATAAAACTTTGGGTAGCCTACATAGCGTTGTTAGAAAAGATGTTACTTTAACTTCAATTTATTCAAAGCCTCAAGAAGGTTAGATATTTTATAATCTGGCATATTGTTGCTTTTAGAAATTTTTTCATTTCTCCTATTAATCCAAATTGTCACGATTCCTATGGATTTTGCTGGAAAAATGTCGTGTGACAATGTGTCGCCGATACTTACAGTTTGTTGAGAATTAGAATTTGAAATAGTTAATGCTCTATTATAGTAATTTTTGTCTGTTTTCCTATAGCCAATGATTGTTTCATCAAAAGCAAAATCAAAATATTTCTTTGAGAAAAACCTCTCTATTCCCCTAGCTTTTTCTTCAGCATGAGATCCAGTTGTCACACAAATTTTAAAATCATTATCCCTGATTCTTTGCAGGAATTCACGCGTCTCATCAAAATAACTAGGATTTGTCCAACACTCCTCTTCCGCTTGTTCGCATGCTTGCATAAAGCGTTTGGCTTCTTCCTTATCGTATTGTTTACCTAATAATTCAAAGAGCAACTCACTATGAAATGTCGCATCATTATGCTTCTCTGGAAAATTGTTATGAATTATTTCTCTATGAACTTTGAAAAAGAATGTATGCCATACAGTCTTTCCGTCAAAACCAAGAAATCCATCTAGTTTACTCTCAAATTTAGAATCTGAATCATGAAGAGTTCCGTCAAAATCCGTAAAAATTGTGTTAATCATCTTATTCACCGCTTTCTCACTTGTAAGTCCATAAATTATTATTCATGGAATCATACTCTTCGCATGTTGGTATTCTGGCGCGTGTCTTTTTTCGATTTGTTTTGATCTACAATGAATTGTGCAGCATCTAGAAAATCTCTTGCAATGTAAACATTAGTTTGATCGAGTTCTTTGATCTTTTCAAAATGTCTAGGTTCATTTTCAGAAGGAATCAGGATCCCTGTACCATTGATATTTAGTCCTGTCTCAACATCACTTGAACGGTCTCCGATCACGTATATGATAGTCTCCTCGCGAGTTAATCCTTCTGCTTTGAGTGCATCGAAAACCATTCCCGACTTTGGTTTTTCACACTCGCAATCACAGACCATTTTTTCATCAAAATTATAGTTAGTCTTTTTTTTCACATATTGTAAGTTTGCATGTGGGCATAAGAAATAACCATCTATCTGTCCACCCATCTTTGCAATTTGAGTTAAGACATATCGATTCACTTCATGTGCTCTATCAAGAGTCAAAAGAGGGAATTCTCTTATTGTTACCCCTGGCTGGTTTGTTATTATATAAATTGCTACATCTGGAAGAGTCCTTAGTAATCTCAAACCTTCGATGACTGTTGGTAAGATTTCAATTTTAGATTTCCAATCATCGGTTCTTCCGAGATGATATTTGTTATCGTAAATTAGTGTGCCGTCTCTATCGACGCAGACTAATATCTTCTTCATTCTTGATTGTACCTAGAGTATGCGTCTTCTACCGTAGCGTTTTCTATGGTTATTGTGTATATTGCGTTGCACATTCGGATGGCTTCTTCAAGTCCTTTCTGATGTATGTTTCTTCCAGTTGCGTTTCCTGATGC
Organism: Bathyarchaeia archaeon; assembly: GCA_049676905.1. Lineage (GTDB taxonomy): Archaea > Thermoproteota > Bathyarchaeia > 40CM-2-53-6 > RBG-13-38-9 > RBG-13-38-9. Next base: position 19,448 of record JBAUBP010000368.1, on the reverse strand, counting down.
TCCACTCTCAATTTGATCATGAAGTTCCTGAAGAAAAGCCTTAACGTCAGTTGAAGGTCCTCCGGCACATATGACCTTTGTTCTTCCGGCGGCAATTACAGCTTCTTTGAATATTTCTTTTGATTCTTTCCCCTCTTGTTTTGGATAATTCACTTTAACGAAATCTGAACCAAGACAAGCACCAACTCCAGTTGCACCAGCAATTAGATGAGGATCTCTCTCATCGTTAACAGCTTTTCCTCTAGGATAGATCCAGAGAACCGCAATGAGTCCATTTCTATGTGCTTCGTATATGATTTGCGACGTTTTTCTTAACATATCCGGCTCATATTCACTTCCAAGATAAATGGTATAGCCTACACCGAGCATGTTCAATCCACTATTCTTCTGAAATTCAACTACCTGACTTACATCAATAAGCTGTTCACTGTAAGGGTCCTTTTGATTTTTTTTGATAAGATTAGTTTTTGAATTCAATTTTACGAGGAATGGAATTTTTCTATAATGCATACCGTATCGTGCAATAAGACCGAGCTGAGTGGCAAAAAGGCCTATGTTTGCTTTGCTTGCAATTCTGAAAAGATGTTCTGGATTTGAATCATCAAGATGAATGTCTTCACCAAAGAAATCGGCGTTCAGATGTTCGATCTTCTGATCTCCCGCAAAAAGCATAAGTCTTCCAGAACCTGATGTCGCATCGAAATAATTCTTAATATATTTCTCCCTGACTCTTTTTGGAACATCTAACGGAACAATTATTTCTGATTTCTTCATAGAAATTCGCCTTTAAAATTTCATTAGTGTATATGGAAGCTTATTTAGTAACTGGGAGTTTATCAAATAGATAAATTGTTTGTAATTCTATAGTTAGAAAGAATTATTTGTTATTCAAGTAATCTCATAATCGAATATTATAATAAATTTTACAATTTATTAGATGAAAAGTTGGTTATGGTAATTGACTGAAAAATTTCTACCTCCAACAACAATAGGTGTGGATCTTGGTGGTACAAAAGTAGCGGCGGCCATATTAGATGGGGAAGGTGATATTCTAAGTTCGCATAAATATCCTACTAATTCAGAAAAAGGATCCGACAGTGTTTTTGAAGATCTTGTGGGATGTATAACTGAACGTCTCCGAAAAGAGAAGTATAATCCTAAAGCTTTGGGAATTGGTGTCGCAGGTCAGATTGATGTTAATGGTACGGTGAGATCTGCGCCTAATCTCAATTGGCGTGATGTACCTCTTAAAACAAGATTAGAAGAAAAATTAGGGCTTCCCGTAATTGTAACCAATGATGTACGTGCGGCGACATTGGGTGAGTGGGAATATGGATCTGGAAAAGGTGTTAACGATCTAGTTGTTCTTTTCGTTGGAACGGGAATAGGTGGCGGTGTAATAACTAACGGTAGATTGTTGACAGGTTGCACTAATACTGCAGGAGAGCTTGGACATATTACGATAATAGTTGATGGTAGAAATTGTCATTGTCCAAAGAGGGGCTGCATGGAAGCATACGGTGGTGGATGGGCCATAGCAGAAAGAGCTCAAGATGCTGTTTGCAATGATTCTTCTGCTGGCAAGACTCTATTAGAAATAGCTGGTCATGCCGAACAAATAACCGCTGCCACTGTAAGCAAAGCATACCATAATGGTGACAAATTAGCTTTGAATCTTGTTATGGAAACCAGTCGTTATATTGCAGCAGGTGTTTCGAGTATAGTGAATGCATTCAATCCTTGCCTTATCGTGCTTGGTGGCGGAGTAATAGAGGGAATACCAGAACTAATCCAAATGATAGAAGAACAAACCAAAAAAGAAGCGTTAAAGCCAGCAGTCGAAAATTTAAGGTTCACCAAAGCATCTTTAGGTGGAAAGGCAGGTGTAGTTGGAGCAGCTGCTCTCGCTCAGCATAAGTTAAACGGAACTATTTCATAATGATAAATTTTAATTGGAAGGGTAAATCTAAATTTGACTGATCTAGATAGCATCTGTGTAAATACACTTCGATTTTTGGCTGTCGATGCTGTTGAAAAAGCCCAGTCAGGACATCCAGGTCTTCCTCTCGGTGCGGCGCCTATGGCTTATGTACTATGGGATAAATTCTTGCGACATAATCCGAAGAATCCAAAATGGATTAATCGAGATCGTTTCATACTTTCAGCAGGACATGGGTCTGCTTTACTATATTCTCTCTTACACGTGTATGGGTATAATCTTCCTTTAGAAGAATTGAAACGATTTCGACAATGGGAGAGCAAGACTCCAGGACATCCCGAATTTGGCTTAACACAAGGAGTCGAGGCCACCACAGGTCCATTAGGCCAAGGTTTCGCAATGGGTGTTGGAATGGCTCTTGCTGAAGTATTCTTGGCCAATTGCTTCAACTTCCCAGAATATTCAATAGTAGACCATTATACGTACGCAATAGTGTCAGACGGAGACCTGATGGAAGGGGTCGCCTCCGAGGCTGCCTCACTTGCAGGAACTCTAAAGCTGAACAAGATCATCTACCTATATGACGATAATCATATATCACTCGAAGGTGAGACTGATTTCGCATTCACTGAAAATGTAAAGGGTCGTTTTGAAGCCTATGGCTGGAACGTTCTTCGGGTTCAAGATGGTAATGATTTAGAAAGCATTGAAAAAGCCATAAATGCTGCAAAATCCCAGAAAGAAAAACCCTCTCTCATAATAGTTAGAACTCGTATTGGATATGGCAGCCCCAAACAAGATTCAGCAGAAGCACATGGAGAACCACTAGGTCCAGAAGCTTTGAAAGTCACAAAGGAATTTCTAGGATGGCCTATCGAACCATCATTCCACATACCAGAAGATTCTCTAAACCATTTCCGAAAATCTATCCAAAAAGGAGCTGAGCTTGAGAATAAATATAACGAGATTCTCGATTCTTACCAAAAGAAATATCCAGATTTCTATTCCCAATTTGAAAAGACAATAAAAGGGCAATTGCCTGCTGACTGGAAGAACTATATACAATTCTTCAACCCGAAGGATGGACCATTAGCAACCAGAGGAGCTTCAGGCAAAGTCATGAACAATCTAACAAGGAAACTACACACACTAAATGGGGCGCCCCCACATATCCTTGTAGGTGGGTCAGCAGATCTAGCGCCATCAACAAAAACACTCCTAATGGGTTATGGCGACTTGGGTTTGAGTAAAGCTTGCGCCCATAACGTCCACTTCGGTGTTAGAGAGCATTCGATGGGAGCTATCGCCAACGGCATGGCCCTGCATAGTAATTTTATTCCTTATACAGCAACATTTCTTGTTTTTTCTGATTATATGCGTCCACCCATAAGATTAGCCGCGTTAATGAAAACTCATGTAGTTTTCATTTTTACACATGACAGTATTATGCTTGGCCAAGACGGCCCAACACATCAACCGATTGAACAGTTAATGAGTCTCAGAACTATTCCTGGCCTAACGATTATTCGACCGGCTGACGCCAATGAGACAGCGATGGCCTGGCAAATGGCGATCGGCAGGAAAGGACCAACGGTCCTCATATTCACGAGACAGAAATTGCCAATTCTCGATCCAGCAAAATATACAATTAGAGATGGAGTTCCTCGAGGTGCCTATATTTTATCTGAAGCTGAATCTGGTAAACCTGATATTATCTTAATAGCGACAGGGTCAGAGGTTCATTTAGCGTTAGCATCTAGCAAGGAATTGAAAATAAAAGGAATTGAGGCTCGTATTGTATCGATGCCTTCATGGGAGCTTTTTGAAGAACAAACAGCAGAATACAAACTGAAAGTTCTTCCTCCAGAACTGCCTAAGCTTGCCATAGAAGCCGGAGTATCTCTAGGATGGGGAAAATACGTTGGGGATAAAGGGGATGTAATTGGTTTGGATCGATTCGGCGCATCGGCACCTGGCAAAGTGGTCTATAAGAAATTTGGTTTTACCGTAAAGAATGTTGTTAATCGAGCTCAGAGATTATTAAAGCAATAAATTATCATTTCTTAAAGGTTAGCGCGCGCGTTACTAAAAATAAAATCGGGACAATTTTAAAAAAAAATCTATTTGTAAGTGTATACATGATTCTATTTAGAAAAAAAGAGGGAATAAGGAATGCAATTAGGAATGATAGGGCTAGGACGTATGGGCCTGAATATGGCGACTCGGCTAGTAAAAGATGGACATATAGTTGTTGGCTATGCTAGACGTGAAGAAACAGTTAATCGTGCAAAGGAAAAAGGGATAGAAGGAGCATATTCACTGAAGGAATTGGTTCAGAAATTATCTGTCCCTCGGATAATTTGGTTGATGATTCCTGCTGGAGACCCAATAGATAAAACAATTCAAGATATTTCACCCGAATTAGAGGAAGGTGATGTGATCGTCGACGGGGGCAACTCGAACTATAAAGATAGCATACGTCGCGCCGCTTTACTCAAAGAGAATAAGATACACTATGTGGATGTGGGTACTAGTGGTGGTATTTGGGGGCTAACAGAAGGCTATAGTATGATGGTAGGCGGCGAGAAAGATGTTGTGGAACGGCTCAATCCGATATTCGAAACACTTGCTCCATCAAAGGACAAAGGTTGGGGTCATGTAGGAACAAATGGCGCAGGTCATTTTGTAAAAATGGTTCATAACGGTATCGAGTACGGCTTAATGCAAGCATATGCCGAAGGATTTGCCTTACTAAAAAAGAAGAGTGAATTTAATCTAAATCTGCATCAGATAGCTGAGATTTGGCGTTTCGGAAGTGTTGTCAGATCATGGTTACTCGATCTGACGTCACAAGCTCTTGAAGAGGATTCTGAATTAAAGAATATTGCACCGTATGTTGAGGATTCTGGCGAAGGTCGTTGGACAATATTTGAGGCGATTGATCTAGATGTTGCAGCACCCATCATAACCTTATCACTCTTAAGACGACTTCGATCCCGAGACAATGAATCCTTTGCAGATAGAATACTGGCTGTCATGAGACAAAAATTTGGCGGACACGCGGTCAAGAGATAAAATGATAAAAAAACAGATTGAACCACATATTTTTATCATTCTCGGTGCGACCGGTAATCTTGCTCGTCGAAAATTATTTCCCGCCCTATACCAGCTATCAACTAAAGGTGCACTTCAAGGAAAATCAGTAATACTTGGAGTGTCTCGAAACAAAGAATGCAATGATACCACTTTTCGAGACCAAATCAAAAACATACTCGAAACTACAGGACTATCCATCAATGATAATGCATTCTCAGAATGGTGTGAAAAGTGTTTACACTATCACTCCATTGGTGAAGGAAATCTAGAAGACTACAGAAAACTTTCCGATCGAATATTGGAATTGGAAACTCAAAAAAATCTTTCAGGTAATAGAGTATTTTACATGGCTTTGCCGCCTGACGCTTTTCCTCCTACTATCAAAGGTCTCGGAGAGAGCGAACTTAACAAAGGGTCAAGTTGGACACGAATAGTTATAGAGAAGCCTTTTGGACACGACCTAGAATCAGCAAAGGGCCTCAATAATTTAGTTCATAGATATTTTCAAGAATCCCAGATATATCGAATTGATCATTTTCTTGGTAAGGAGACAGTTCAAAATCTTCTAGTCTTTCGTTTTGCAAATGCGTTTTTCGAACATCTATGGAATCGCGAGCATATCGAAAGCATCGATATTGTCGTCGCCGAGAATCAAGGAATTGAAGGAAGAGCCAATTATTATGAACAGAGTGGTGCACTACGTGATATGGTAGAGAACCATTTAACACAACTATTGACTTTAGTTGCAATGGAGCCTCCGACTACTTTTGAATCAGATGCCATCCGTAATGAGAAAATAAAGATACTCCGTCAAATAGCGCCAATCAGATCAGAAGATGTAGTTTTCGGACAATATACAGAAGGAATGATAAATGGTAAGAAGGTTAGGGGCTATAGAGAAGAGTTAGGAGTGTCTCCGGAATCTAAAACAGAAACTTTTGTTGGATTACGTTTGGAGATAGCCAACTGGCGATGGGCAGGAGTACCCTTTTTCCTATTTACTGGAAAACGCATGCCTCAAAGGCTCACTCAAATAAAAGTGCGATTTCAATGTGCACCTGTATCCATTTTCGCACCATTTGGTCCTGCCTGTTCTGTACAACCCAATGTGTTGATAATAACAATACAGCCCGATGAAGGTTTTGACCTCAAAATACAGGTAAAGTCCTTGGGTCAGCCAATGAATCTAACCACACAAAGTCTAAACTTCAAATATTCGGACACCTTTGGATTGCCTCCAGATGCATATGAAGCTCTTCTTCTTGACGTGATCAACGGCGATCAAACTCTATTTGTACACTCCGATGAAGTAGAAAGTGCTTGGAGCCTCTATACGCCTCTTTTGAAAATAGATAAGCTCATTAGACTATATCCAGCTGGCAGTGGTTATCCTCCTGAGACAGATCGCCTCTACATGCGATAGGCTTAGAAAAATGATTAAAAACCGGGATAATAAATTCATATTTCCAAATCTGAATACTGCCAGCAGGATTATGACAGAAGAAATAGTTGACTTGATTAATTCAGTAATATCTAAGAAAGGCCGTTTCATGCTAGCCCTATCAGGTGGTAACACGCCACGTACTTTGTATGGTCTCCTTGCTTCAGAATTCTCGAATAAAATTCCTTGGGAGCATGTTCACCTGTTTTGGGGAGATGAGAGATATGTACCGAAAAATCATGCTCAAAGTAATTTTGCTATGGCATATGATTCGTTTATTTCGAGAGTGAATATACCTCAAGGAAATGTTCACAGAATTCTGGTTGAGAATGGGTCACCAGAGAAATCAGCTGAATTGTATGAAATGTTACTTAAAAAAATGTTCGATTATTCTAAAGTAAAAAATGATTATCAATCATTCGATTTGATATTGTTGGGGATGGGAGAGGATGGTCATACAGCATCACTCTTTCCTGCAAATCCAGTTTTGTTTGAAAAGCGTAGATTGGTATGTGCTGTTAATGCTCCACCGGAGATGAAACCAATTCAAAGGATAACAATTACCTTTCCTATAATTGATAGAGCAAACTGTGTTTTTTTCCTTGTTTCTGGAGCTAAAAAAGAGCGAATACTTAAATTAATTTTTGAAAAGCCAGAAAAAGCTAAGAAAATGTATCCTGCAGCGATGGTAAATTCAAGGGGTAAAACCGTTTGGTTTGTTGATTCTACTGGGATGAGTGACATTAAACCCTCATGAAGATTATAACATTGTGTTTCTCAATTTTCTTGAGCTTACACTGTCCAATTATGAATTTCTGTTGTCCAACAACGGTCTTTCCAAATAAGTAAAAGTATGTGGTTACAAGAATTCAAATTCAGAATTGTTTTCAAGAATATTTGTTTTGAGCGACATCTTCCTGGCGTTCATAATTTTTGTATTATGGAAGAAATGATAATCAAAATTTGTTAATTCCCCACTTTTCTTATTTGGAATAGGTACAAGCCTTGCTATCAATGGTTTGTTCAACATTAAAGCTAGCGATGACATATCAAGTATTATTGAAGATATTTCTTTTTCAGAAATATCTCCGGGTAATGGGATCATATCAGGACCACACCCACATACCGAGGAATATAGTAAAAGACTCTCCATGTTGAGAATATTCATATCATTACTCGAGGTTAAGAATCTGTCTTCCAAAACTGGGTACATTACACCAGTAAAGCCAATTGTTCTGACAGAGAGTTTTTTCTCTAAATGTTTGAGTAAATTGGTTAGGTATGATGTCAAAAATAAAGTCCCATTAGCACCAAATCTGTCAAGACCGAATCTTTGAATTGCCTTGCCAATAGAATGGTTATCAGTTGGATATGGTGCCAAAGATAAGTCTAGACCATAATATTTGTAACCTGTTTCTCTCTCGATTTCTCTAGCAATTTTGTCTATACTCACAAATTCTCCTGATAATGCATTTATTATCCTTCTTCGGGTTTCTGAAAGATCTTTATTTCTACTTATGTTCCTAAGTATTAGATCGATTGTCTCTAAACCAAGAGAAAAACCATCTTCCCCTTTATGCCATGAGTATGGGAAGAATGCGCCGTTAGGCTTAACGTTTGCACTTATACAAAATCTAAAGTTATCAAATCCACTCATGTCAGTTCTAGAGATCTTTTTAACTTGTCTAGCACATTCATTGATAGCAGAAAAATTCAATTTATTTGCATGACTGACGATAACGCTTGAGAAAGAGATTTTAGAGTTACACATAATTGCTGGCAAGGTTTTAATGAATTCATAGTCTTTCTCATTTTTAACTTCGCCAAGAGGGAGGCAGAACCAATTAATATTCTCTTTTTGACAAAGTCTATCCATACTTATGGTCAGTTTATTTACTTCTCTTGGCTTGAGATTTTTAACATTTATCAAAGGTTGGGAGCAAAATCTGGTTGTCCTAACTTGGGGATGTCTTTTTTTGAATGCTTTCTTTAATTTTGAAATTAAATTTGAGGCTTCGTGAACAATCTTATCATTTTTGTCGTGTTTGATATTGAAACCAGCATTTATGGATCTAATGTTCATAGGGAGAATGGTTTGCTAAGATTGCTAAAAAACTTTAAGGCGGTCTTATTTGGGCTTCAATAACTGATTCTTTTCCAGATTATTGTATGAATTGTTTAGTTTGCTTTATTTTTCTTTTAATTTTTCGGAGATTGTTTTGAGTTTTCCATTTCTTAATATCTTAATTTTAAGGTCGAAGCGTACATCTAGGCCTATGCTACGCAAGATTTGTAAGAGTTGGTTCTCATCTATTGGTCCATCTGCTTCTCCGCTCATAACTAGACGTGCGAGGTCCGGCTCCAACTTTTGCATGATTTCAGGATACTGTCTCCATGCTTGATCCCAGACTTCCATTGCTCTTCCAACGAAGATCCTCTTTAAGACATCTTTAGGTTGGATCCTGTCTGATTTGTGTTTATCCTCTTTCTTTTTTTCTTCCTCAACTTTCTTAGCCATAAGGCGTTTTTGCATTTCCAATAGTTTTTTTCGTTTCCATAAGTCGAGTTCTGCATCTTCAGACAATGGATACACCCTTTGATTGGAGCTAAAAAACATGTGTTAACGTCTTACATATAGGGATAATGAAAACAAGACTGACTATTACAGTGAGAAGCCTCTATGGATTACTAATGGATCTATCATTGAATTCCAAGGCTTGTTCATAAGCAAAGATCGCTCTTGAGGCAACCGTCCAGCTTTCAAGTCCTTTGGGAAAGATGCTTATGGTTTGGTCTGCTAATTTTAATGTCTCTTTGGTGAAGTGGCCTTTAGAAAATCCTCCAATAATCAAAACAGGGTCTTTTTGATTCAACATGAGGCGCCCAAGATTTGTGGGGTTCTCATATTTTCCTTGGGTTGTTAATGCACCGATATATGATGGCGAAATTTTTCTGATTAATTCTTTCAAACTAGATTTTCTAAGTTGTAGTAGAGGTTTACCAGTTGTTGGTACTCGATGTGCCTCGAAAAGTTGTTCTATAATTCCTTTGAACCGTTCGCTGTTTCTGGGAATTCTGGTTCTGGATGATATTTCAATGATAAAATCTTCCAAAGTATGGACATATGTAGTTAATCTTCCTGTCACATTTAGTGGTGAGCCCAGACAATTAAGCAACGTAATGTGAATTATATCTGGACGTCCTCTCTTCTCTGGATTTGACAGGGTATTAATTGCTTTATGATGGTAAGATCTATCCAAGATTAGTTGTTCGGATTTTTTACGGCGCCTCTTGGCATCACTTATGACTGAGGGATCATTAACTATCGCTTTTGGAATAAGCTCAATTGAAGACTCGGCCAGAATCAAAGTTAGCATTTTCTTTCCCCAATGAACTCTACTGGAAATATGTTCTTGAGCATAAAATAATGTGTTTAATTTAAGTTAGAGTCTCTTAGATCAGTCTTAAAATGTGGAGAATTACGAAAGTTTAACTTTCAACCATTTAGTATTAGTTGAATGCAATCATGAGATATAATGATCAGCATAAAGTACGTGTGATAGCTAAAGAAAGAATTGAAAAACTCTTTAGGCTAGCATCAGAATGTCATAGTAGAGATCCTGTTCTAGCCGATCGATACGTAGATCTTGCTAGAAAGATCGGTATGAAATGTCAGGTCAGAATACCAAAACGATTTAAAATGTGTTTTTGTAAGGAATGTAACTCTTTTTTAGTTCCAGGTGTAAGTTCTCGTATTAGGAACAGGCACGATGGAAAAGGGAAAGTGATCATAACATGTCTCAAGTGCGGAATGATCAAACGTTATCCAATGAACCGAGAAAAAATCCGAAGAAAAAAAGATTTCATAGGTTGAAAAGAAAATCTTCTAACCTCAAACCGAAAATCTGGATTGGTAAAACAGGCGTTACCGATGCTTTAATTGAGCAGTTGAATAAACAGCTCAAATCTGATAAACTTGTGAAAGTTAAAACTCAGAAGGTGGCTATCGCTAACAATGATCTATTAGAAATAACTAAAGTTGTTGCAGTGGCAACTGAATCATCCATCGTAGATGTAAGAGGAAGCACTTTTACTCTCTATAAACCAAAAACAAGTACAAAAAATAAAAAATCAACTAAGTAAAATTACACGTGCTTGTCTTCAGTAATTTCAATTAAATTTTATTGAGAATTATCTTTATCACTTTTGCGCAAAATATTATCGATCAATTCATTAATCTGATTACTGAGCTTAACAGGATATTCTTGGGCTCCATTATTCTTCTTAACACCGTCTGGAAGCATACGTATCTGATCAGCTGCATAAGCCTTTATTTCTCTAAGTGATGGAAAATTGGATATGATTTTTCCATTTTTTATTATTGGTATCAGTAATGGGTGCCAGTCATGCTTTGAATCAGGTTTCTCATCCCAGATTGTTATCGTATCTTCAATAAATTTTCCAGATTCCGAACGTCTATAGACTTGTTTTCTACCTGGTAAAGTAGCCTTTGAAAGGTCATCAGTAATTTTCATTTTAGGAATTACAGTATCTCCCTCGATTCTCTCTACAATCTTATAAATTCCGTTAAGCGCTGACACATTTCCTTCGTGAGTAATCGAGTTATAATTAGCCCCTGTAATCAATCTCGTACCTACTCCAAAACCATCTATCGGAGCATTTTCTTTTAGGAGTTTTTCAATAACAAACTCGTCTAGATCACTACTAGCAAAAATCTTAGTTTGTGTTAAACCCTCCTCATCAAGGATCTTTCTCACTTTCTTACTCAAATCAAGAAGATTTCCACTATCAAGTCTAACTCCTTTAAGTTCAAAACCGTTCTCTCTTAACTCCTTACCAATGACGCAAGCATTCCTCGCACCTTTTAGAGTGTCATAGGTATCTACGAGTAGTATGGAATTGTGAGGAAAAGATTCTGCATATTCACGAAAGGCATCAAGCTCATTTTTCCTGTCCTGAACAAATTTATGCCCCATTGTTCCAATATATGGGATACCCCAAATTTTACCAGCCAAGACAAGTGATGTCCCTGTAACTCCGCTTATGAAAGCAGCTCGTGCCCCCAGAATGGCAGCATCCCTACCATGAGCCCGACGAGCTCCAAAATCAATAACATCTTTTCCTTTCGCCGATCTCACTACCCTAGAAGCTTTTGTTGCTATCAACGTTTGGTAATTCATGACGTTGAGAATGTATGTTTCAAAAAGCTGAATATCAAGAGATCTTCCAGTAATGTTGATTATAGGCTCATTCGGGAAGACGACCGTGCCTTCAGGGGCTGCATATACATCTCCATCAAATTTGAAGTCTTGGAGGTACTTGCAGAATTTCGCATCAAAGTCTTTTCCACTTGTGGAACTCAACCATTCAATATCTTCCTTTGCTATCTTAAAATTCTCAATAAAATGAATAACTTGTTCAAGTCCGGCTGAAACTAGATATGCTCCTTGGGGAATTTTTCTGACATAATAGTTTTCTGTGATAGTGTTCAAATTTTTATGGTCAAGATCAGCCTTAGCCATTGTCAATTCATAATAGTCAAGAAATAACCCTATTGAATTCAAATTGATAAAGCCCGATCTACTCTTATTCTTCTCATCAACACCTAACGATCCTGCCATAACCCCTCGAACCTCAAATAGTTAAGATATTACCTCAATAACAGATTATTCTGTTCCCAATGAAAATTTATATTGAGCATTTGAATTTAGTGCTTAGACCTGAGTATAGAATAAAGTCCCTATTAGGAGAAACAAAATTTGCCTTCACTATATGAAGTACCAGCCGATCTATTCATCAAACGGCTAGCCGCATATATCAAAGAGAATGTCGGAGAAGTCACACCTCCAGTATGGTCTATCACAGCAAAGACTGGATCGCATAGAAAACAGCCACCACAAGACCCTGACTGGTGGTACAAAAGATGTGCTTCGATACTACGAAAATTGTACATTCATGGCACGGTTGGAGTGTCAAGATTAAGAGGTGAATATGGAGGCAGAAACAGACAAGGAACCAGTCGGGAACATGTAGGATCAGGTGGAGGGTCATCAGTGAGAGAACCGCTCCAACAATTAGAACAGGCGAAATTTGTTTCAAAGGTTGAGAAAAAGGGAAGAACGCTGACCAGTGAGGGTTCCAGCCTACTTAATAAGATCTCTGCGGAGATGCTCAAAGAACTCAAGCCAGGAGCAGAAAAATAAAAATGAGTTCTGAGCTAGGCGACGAAGAACTTGAGCGTATTCGTCAAAAAAAGCTAGCTGAGCTCCAAGACTCGATGGTGGATGAACAAAGGGGTGAAAAGGGTCAGGATAGACTTGAAGCTCAAAAGCAGGCTCTACTTAGAGCAATACTGACCACTGAAGCTAGACAGCGATTAACCAATATTCGGATGGTTAGACCGGAGTTTGCTGAGCAGCTTGAGCTTCAACTCATTCAGCTCGCGCAGACTGGTAAACTTAAAATTCCATTAAGTGATGATCAATTGAAAGAAACACTCAGGCGTTTGCAAAGTCAGAAAAGGGATATTACAATAAGGAGAATTTAGACTTGGCCAGAAATAAACCAACTTCAAGGAAAAAAAGGCTTGGTAAAGCTGGCAAGATGAGCAGACCAGTTCCAACGTGGGTAGTTGCGAAAACTAGGGGAAGAGTGAGATCAACCCCGAAGAGAAGACATTGGAGGAGAACTAACCTAAAACTTTGAGGTTGGTAGATTATGTCTAATGAAGAAGTCAAGAATACAGTTAACGAAGAAGGTACCTTAGAAGAGGAGCCTGTTGAGGCTGAGCAGGTTGAGGAGCCTGTTGAGGCTGAGCAGGTTGAGGAGTCTGCTAAGGCTGAAGTGGAAGAAGGTCCAGAAATTGACGAGGAAATCGAAATAGTTGACGAGAAATTTTACACAATCAATCTCAGAGATGCCTGGAAGGGGTCTCGAATAAAGAGAGCTCCGAAAGCAGTCAAGATTGTTAAAGAATTCGTTAAGAGAAGAATGAAGGTAGAAGACGTTAAGATTAGTAATGCTGTAAACCAAGAGATATGGAAAAGAAGCATAAAAAAGCCTCCCAGGAAAATCAAGATAAGAGCTGTAAAGGATAAAGAAGGACAAGTAATAGTGTTTCATCCTACAAGTAAATAGTTACTATCCTTAAACTTCAACTACTTTTTTGGCATAATCTAGCTTCTTTTCAAGTTAATCTATAACTGAGTCTTCTCATTTCTGACTCTAAATGGTGAATAATTAATAGGACACAAGTTTCTGGATCAAGTATAAATCTTAAAAAGCCAAAACCTTGGATTCATAGGACATTCGAAAGCATCGAGATGCTGTAGTATGGAAATGAAGATTTTAGAACGTGGAACACAATTCGCGCGGCCGAAAATTACTCCAAATGATTTTCGTGAATGGAATAGAAAAAACAAACCACGTGAAATGATTGACAAAGTTATGGACGCAAAGACGGCTGTTAAGAAATTCATGAAAGACGGTGATATAATATCAATCAGTGGTTGCAGTTTTGTGAGAATTCCTGTCGCGATTCTCCATGAAGTTGTAAGGCAAGGGATTAAAGATCTTTACGTAGCTTGTGGAACTAGGTCTATTGATGTAAATTTCTTAACTGATAATGGTCTGGTCCGCCACCTTGACCCTGGCTACATAATCGGACTCGAAGTCTTAGGTCTTCCAAAGATGAGTAGAAAAATAGTTGAACAAGCGGTAACTAAAGGAGAGATTACACTCACTGAATGGGATAACGCCTCAATGGCTTGGAGACATAAAGCCGCAGCAATGGGAATCCCCTTCATGCCAGTAAGACACATGATGGGTTCTGATACCTTCAAATACAGCGGCGCGGTCAAGGTGCAATGTCCATTTACTGATGAGGAAGTAGTTCTTGTACCAGCTCTCTTTACGGATGTTGCTTTGATCCATGTTCACGAATCAGACATTTATGGAAATGCTCGAATCACTTCGGGTGCAATAGTAGAGGATTGGGGCAAGGTTAGAGGGTCCAAAAGAGTAATACTAAGTACTGAGAAAATAGTGGACACTGAAGTTATTAGAAAAGAATCAGACAGAACATTTGTCCCATATTTCTACGTTGATGCTGTAGTTAAAGCGCCTTATGGCTCTCACCCGGGAAATATGCCCGGTATGTATTATGTGGATATTGAGCATCTTATAGAATACAGAAAAGCCTGCGAAGATACCACTGGAAAAGCGTTGAAAGGATATTATGACAATTATGTCTTCGGTGTCGACTCGTTTGAAGAATACCTAGAGAAGATAGGTGGAAAGAAGAAGTTGAAATTCCTTGAGGATTTGGAATTTCTAAAAGTCAAACCAGGGGGTTTCTCTTAATGAGTGAAGAATACAACGTCATGGAATTAATGACGATTCTTGCAAGCCGAGATATTGAAGACAAGAAGATAATCTATGTTGGAACAGGGATACCGATGCTTGTCACGTCGCTAGCACAAAAAACAAGAAATCTCAAGATCACACCAATTTTCGAGGTTGGTGGAATAGGTCCCGAGATGCCAACTCTACCCCTGTCTGTCGCTTGTTCTCGAACAACATGGCGAGCCCTGAGAGCAGCTGACAGTGCAGAAGCTTTCGAAATAGCGCAAGCAGGTTTCGCAGATTATGCTTTCTTAGGTGGAGCTCAAATTGATAAATATGGTAATCTAAACTCGACAGTGCTTGGAGATTATCATGCTCCAAAAGTTAGATTTCCAGGAAGTGGAGGAGCAAACGCTTTCGCATCTTTCGCTTGGAAGACAATGATAATCATGAATCATGAGAAGCGAAGATTCGTTGAGAAGATAGATTATATAACTTCCCCAGGATATCTTGACGGACCTGGTTCACGAGAGAGGGTTGGCCTACCTCCGGAGACTGGGCCATACAAAGTCTATACAACTAGGGGAACTTTTGATTTTGATGAGAAAACAAAGAGAATGAGGCTCTTTGCTTTGAATCCTGGGGTCACTGTGGAAGACATTGTCGAGAACACTGGATTCGAATTAATACTTCCATCCAAAATAAAAGATAACGATCCCCCTTCACGCGAAGAACTTAGGATACTTAGAGAAGATGTTGACCCATACAGGATAATTCTTGGACGGGGAGAAGCCTAACCGGCATCAAGAAGACTTTATGCATGAATACCTGTACATAGTCGAGAGTGCTTTAGCGGCCATTTCAGGGGATATATAAGTGGGAATCCCCTGCTTTTCAAGATCCTCTTGCAATTCATTTACGAGTTCCCATTCACTAGTGGCGAATGCTACGATAGGTTTCTCTGGATGCCTACGCGAGGCTTCCGCGAAGAAGCTATTATCCTTGAACTCAATCCATCCTCTTGTAACCATTGTTCCAGCTATTATCGCATCAATATTAGGATCTTCAAACATTGAATCAATAGCGACCTTATAGGCTTCATCCATGCCGATTTGGGAGACTGATGGCCAGATGTCATATGGATTTCCAACATTAATGAATGGAGGACTAGCTTTTCTGAATTTATTCAAGGTATCCTCGGTGAGTGTAGCGATCTTTAGTCCTGAACGTTCACATGCATCAGCTGTAATAACCCCGAGTCCTCCAGAAGGTGAGATAACCCCTACATTGTTTCCTTTTGGAGGTTGCTGAAAGACAAATGCTTTTGTCAATTGAACGAGGTCCATATAGTTATCTACACGTATTATTCCGGCTTGTTTGAAAGCTGCATCAACAATCGTGTCGTTTGCAGCCAATGAAGCCGTATGTGAATGAGCGGCTTTAGAACCCGCTGATGTTCTTCCAGATTTTAGTGCTAAGACAGGTTTCTTCTTAGTAACCCTCTTGCCTACTTCTACTAGCCGTCTTCCGTTCTTAATTCCTTCAATATACATTGCAATAACTTTGGTTTTTACATCTGTCTCCAAATATTCCAAAGCGTCAGCATCATCAACATCAATTTTATTGCCAAGACCTATGACTCTGCTGATTCCAAATTGCTCTTTTGACAGTATCCATTTGAGTGTGATTGATGCAAAGTTCCCTGTCTGAGCGATGAATGCTGCCGGACCTGGTCGAAACTCTATTCCAGTCTGGAATGTTGTTGAAAACCTGTCTACCATACTTAGAATTCCCGTAGTGTTTGGGCCGATGATTCTCATTCCGACCTTTTTACTGACTTCGAGAATTTCGCGTTGCATTTCTGCTCCTTTCTTATCTACTTCACTGAAACCTCCAGCAACTATTACTGCATGCTTGATTCCTTTTTCAGCAAAGTCTCTTATTACTCCAACAGCTATCTCTGCTGGAACAAGAACAAGACCCACATCGACTGGTCCAGGAATTTCTTTAACATTAGGATAAGCCTTGAAGCCAAGAATCTCATCGGCTTTCGGGTTAATCGGATAGATCTTGCCTGTGTATCCTAATATCTTTAGATTTTCGATAGCTATATATCCTAATTTTCCTGGAGTACCCGAGGCTCCAACTACGGCTACACTATCTGGATTGAAGAATTTGTCGAGGCTAGTCTTCATCATGTCACACTCTTTCTGCAATGCTACATTTACGAATGGATAAAAACATTTTCTGCTGTGCCTCTAACATACGTTAATCATTCACTAGCACAAATCTTAATAATTGATTTCCAGAATCACGAGTCTAGGTGTTTAATTTGGTTAAGATAATAGATCTCTCACAAGAAATCTATCAAGGAATGCCTGTGTATCCAGGTCATCTGAAGACTGTTCTTTGGTACCATGATACGCATGAAGAGACTCGTTCAAAATTTCCAGACAAATACCCATTCCAATCATATGCAAGTATGGGGCTGCTCATGAGTGACCATGGTCCAACTCATGTCGACTCAGTTTTTCACATCAATCCTGAGGGAAAAACAATAGACAAACTTCCATTGGAAATGTTCTACACTGAAGCCGTTTGCTTAGATGTTTCTCACGTACCTGCAGACAAGTTCATCACTTTGAATGACATCAAAGAAGCTCTTGACAAACATAAACTCACAATAAAGAAAGGAGACACTGTTCTTCTTTATACAGGTCATTACAACAGAAAGTATGGTACTAAGGATTGGCTCTTCAAATATACTGGTCTTGATATGGAAGCTGCAAAGTGGCTCGGAGAACAAGGTGTTGTTAATATCGGTGAAGACGCGCCGAGTATAGATAGCAGCCAAGCTATGAAGACTCGATATTATCCAGGTCACATCGTATGTAAGGAAAGGAGTATCTTGAATACTGAGAACCTTGCAAATCTTGACAAAGTCGCTGGAAAGCGTTTCATATATGCCGGTCTTCCCTTGAAGATTAGAGGAGGAACAGGATCTCCAATTAGAGCTGTGGCAGTCCTCAACGAATAAAGTAAAACGCTTTGATTCCAATGTATTGCTTAGTACAAGTTACTCTATCGGAGATAATTAGCGAGTATAGTAGCTAAAGTTTAATAGTAGTAAACATTGCGATTGAGCAATCAAAGAGGACGATTAGGATGACTGAAGAAACTCAAAAAAGTCAAAATACTCAAGAGAAGGATGAGCCCAAAGAAGAGAAGAAACCTGAAGCAACCAAGCTAGCCATATTCTTGTCTTTCATGCATAAGAACCGTGAAAAAACAATTTCAGTCAAAGCCATAACAGATGAAGGCAAAGTGGATGCTTCCAGAGATGATGAGATAGAACTTTCAATAAATCCCGAAAGCGGTTTACGATTTACAGACAAATCAAAGAAGTTACAGTTAAAATTGATTAACGGTGAAGTCGATGCTACAGTAAAGTCAGGTCCTTTACCTGAGGTCGCAATACTTACAGCTAAATGGATAAGTGGAAAGTCTCCTCTACAGAAGATTCAAGTAACTCATCTTGTCGGTTCTGTTGCCTAAAAAAATGAAAAATCCTTCTCACCAAACTTTCCAATTTTATTACAAACGATTCAAAATTTAAGAAACATAAATGCCCTTCTGATATGATGATTCGATAATGCGCCCGGCCACAAATCTACTCAACGCTGTAACAGTCAGCATACTGATCGGAGTGTATGCTTTTTATCTTCACTACACGCCGTCTTTCGCATTGGGTATTGCGATGGGATTGGGTCTTGGAATTGCGACATTCGGATTATTGAGATTTCATTCGGTTCAGAGAGTAAGGTACATCTATTTGGTTTCTTATGCGATTTTAATGTGGGTTGGATCCTTTGTAATTTTTAATTATATTGGTATGGATAACCTGGCGGTTTGGGTATGGAGTCATACAAAAGTTTACTTTTATGAGGGGTTACCAACCTATGGCACAACTCTCGTACCGTGCAATCGGGCTATGCCAGAAATTATGTTAGGTCTTGCTGTTTTTGGTAGGTTCGAATATGTTGAAGCCGTAGTGAAATTACCATCTACTCTTCAGTTGGGAATATTGTATCTCATACCCTTCTTGGTTACAGCTCTTGTTCTGGGTAGAGGTTTCTGTGGCTGGATCTGTTTCTTCGGTGGAACTGTACAAGGATGCATGTCTGGTAAAAAGGTGAGATGGAAAATGTCAAGTTTCATGAAAAAATCTACCTCTGGCGAGCAAAATATTGATGGCCTTAGGGAAGAGGTCAAAGACGTAAAGTATGGAGTAGCAACAGGAATATTATTACTTGCATTAGCATTTGCAGTCCCTCTCATATGTATTGTCTGCTGGGTTTTCCTCATTCAGTTCTTTTGGCTTGGAATTGCCTTCATATCAGTATCAATTGTATTTGTTGGTATCTTGCCATTTATGAATAAAAAAAGATGGTTCTGCATGGTGGTATGTCCGGTAGGTGCAATAATAAATTTTATAGAAAAAATTACTCCATTTCACGTGAAAGTTGACAAAAAGATATGCATCAAATGCAATAAATGCATAAACGTATGTGAAACATATGCAATGACCCGAGAGTCTATAGAAAAGTC
>JBAUBP010000367.1:0-1933 GCA_049676905.1 Bathyarchaeia archaeon | reverse complement strand
GAACATATCAGTAGGTCCTATGAGTTTAGCATTACATACTTGGAATCCTAATCCCACAACTCTAGGCGGTCCATCGAATCTAGTACATTTGTTTTGAGATTCGGAAACGCTTACAGGCATTAGTGGTCCATTATGCGATCCTCTCATCCATCCTGCCACAAGATGTGGAAAAGCGAAAGTCTCTAACACCTCTCCAACTGCTGGCAGACCACCTTGTGCTCTAATGATACAAACAGGATCATCTTTTCCTACATATCTCCCAGCAATCAGCGAAAGCTTAGTTGTGCTTGCTGCTGCAGCAGGCATTCCATCAGACCTATAAATTTTTGAAATGACATACCTATTTGGATCCCCGATCAAAGCCAATAGATCATATGATTCCTCTGGCGTTTTCAATTTTACAATCTTTCCATCACGTGTGTCCAGAACTTCAAATATGAACCCATTGTGAAGGCTAATGTCGATAACAAGTCCAGCTGTGTTGAAAGGATCTGCAAAAATTTTGTATAAAGGAAGATTCCAAGCTCCTGGAGCACATTTATCCGCCATAAAGATCAGGATGGGATCGCTCTTTCTCTCCTCAAACTCTATTTCTGCCACGCCAGGGCCCATTCCCTTTACGTTGCCGGAAAATGCATCAGCCAGCAAATCTTGGCCTGCACCATAAAGCTTCAAAGGTTTCGAGACTTTCTCTGTAACGTCACTCAGAACATTCCATCCTAGTTCATGAATGCTTTTGTCATTTTCACCTTTTTTATGACCCATTATTAGTTCAAGATCGTCGCCAACATGTGTGACATGAAAATCTTCAACCAAACCGTTGGCCTTTGCTTTTTCCATTTCTTTATTTGCAAATTCTATCTGTTGCGGGTGTACAACATGATGACCCGTGAATCCTCCAACATCAGCTTTTATGATTGAGATTGTGGTTTTGTTAACTGTCATCTAAATCATCTCGATAATTTCGTATTTTGATACTTTGGACTTCTATGTACATACTTTTTTGATTAGTTAACCTTTTGATGTAATACTTTGCGTTGATCTAAAAGCATGGTTCGTAATATGTGAAATCTCAAAGAATTGACAATAATCAAGCCATGACTAGCTATTTAAAGTGAAAAAATAAAGAATTAGGTAAAATGAGTAATCTGTTAATGCATATAGTTTAGATATATGGGTTTTATTAATTGCGTGAATGTCCCAATGGTCTCAAATGTAATAAATTATCCATTAATTCTAGTGAATCTCAAATCATATTCTGAAACAATGGGAGCGAAAGCAGAGGAATTAGCTGATATCACACAGCAGATTTCTAGTGACACGGGGATATGCATTGGTTTGGCGCCCCAATTTACCGATATACAACGATTGAAACGATTTGAAATTCCAATTTTTTCTCAGCATATTGATGGCATCTTTCCTGGAGCACACACTGGGCATATACTTGCTGAAGCTGTAAAATCATCTGGTTCAGTAGGAACAATATTGAATCATTCCGAAAGGCGAATGCTACTTTCAGATATTGAAAGCGCCCTAAAAAGAACTAAAGAAGTAGGTCTAATTTCTGTGGTGTGTGTAAATACTACCAATGTAGGGATGGCAGTTGCTGCATTCGATCCAGATATAATCGCGATAGAACCTCCAGAACTTATAGGAACTGGAATCGCTGTTTCAAAAGCAAAACCTGAAATTATTTCAAAATCAGTTGAAGCAATAAAGCGAATAAACAAAAATGTAACAGTGCTGTGTGGAGCTGGCATCACATGTGGAGAAGATGTTTTTTCAGCAATCAAGTTAGGTAGTAGTGGAGTGTTAGTGGCCAGTGGCATTGTTAAATCTTCTAATTGGGAAAGTATTCTTAAAGAATTTGCTGACGCCGCTTTAAAAGCTAAAAAAGATGAGGGAACTAAGTGAAGATAAAGCTCTATTGTCC
>JBAUBP010000366.1:0-13524 GCA_049676905.1 Bathyarchaeia archaeon | reverse complement strand
CATCAAGGCCATTTCCTACCAACACCTTTAATGGGTTAATTTTATGAAATCTCGATATTGCCTCAACTGCCAGCCTTGCGTGAGGTTCTGGATAGTCTCTGGGATCGACCTTCGCTACAACAGTTTTTAACATTTGAGCTAGTTTGGGCTTTTCAATTAGAGGATTCTCATTCAGACTCATCCTGACAAGGTTTGGGATTGCCTGAGTAGGGAAATCATTATCCAATCTATATGGAGATATTTGCAGCAAATCTTTGCGCACATGTTTCGTGTATGACATCTCAAATGCCTCTTACATCTATTGATTTTGAGTGAAACGATAGTTTCTCAATATCAGCTAATATTATGGTTGTTTCCGCCAATTTTTTCAAACCTTTTCTGGAACATTTTACATAACTGATTGTCTTAAGGAAGTCTCTAACCGAAAGCCCTGAGTAAGTCTTAGCATAACCTCCCGTAGGAAGTACATGGTTAGTTCCAACCGAATAATCTCCAATAGCTACTGGAGAATATTTTCCTAGAAATATTGCACCTGCGTTTCTTATTTTCTTTAGAAGTGATGAATTATTTTTAGTCATTATCGTTAGATGTTCAGGTGCGATCCTATTTGACAGATTGATTGCTTCATCCATTTTACTTACTATAATGATTAGGCCACGCCTTTTCAAGGCGATTTTTACCGTGGATTCTTCAGGCATGTTTTCGGTAATCGTGTCTATTATTTTTCTCACTTCATCAGCGATTTTTTTAGAATCGGTAATCAAAATACATGTAGCATTTTCGTCATGTTCTGCCTGTGCTAACATATCTGCTGCCACAAATTCAGCTTTCGCTGTAATATCGGCTATAATGAGAATTTCGCTAGGACCCGCTGGTAAATCGATGGCCACCTCATTACTTAGAATTTGTTTAGCAGCATTTACGTAGATGTTTCCAGGTCCTACAATCTTTTCCACAGGTTTTATTGTCTTGGTACCATATGCCATGGCCGCTATAGCTTGCGCACCACCAACGCAGTATATCTCATCTACTTCTGCAATATCTGCCGCAACGAGAATGTGAGGATTGAATCTTGTTTTGAATGAAGGCGGACTGCATAATATTATGCGTTCAACACCAGCAACTTTGGCAGGTATAGCCGACATTAGAACCGAAGAAGGATAACATGTCTTTCCTCCAGGTGCATAAACACCAACAGATGAGATCGATCTAGAAATTAAGCCTAGTTTAACTTCTTGTTTTTCATACTCAAACTCAATTCGTCCAAGTTGAAGTTGTTGAAATCTCTTAATATTAGCCGCGGCTTTATTCATCGCCTTAATTTCTGCAGGTTTTATAATTTCATATGCTTCCGTTATCCCTTTTTTTGTAGCTTTAATTGTTCCAATATTGAGTTTTGCACTATCAAATTTCTCTGTTAAATCGAAAAGAGCCTCATCCCCTCTTGATTTAACAGAGTCAATGATTTCTCTGGTCTCTTTCTCTACACTAACTAAGTCCAGTCTAGCTCTATTAAGAATCTCATAGAAATTATCATCTTCAAATTTTTGAACTGAAGCTATTCTAATCAAAATGTTCGCCACTGAATTTTAAATTTCAATATTTGAGATGCCCTAATATTTCTGAATTGATTGACTTATATCTCATTGGCTTATTTGATTTGTGAGATTTGATGACTTCATATACAATGTAGAAAGTTATATGATCTGTATGGCGAAAAGATAATGGTCAATAAGGTAAAAGTTGCATATCTTGGTCCAAAAGGGACTTTTACTGAACAGGCAGCAAGATCATATTTCTTAGATAATTATGAATTCATTGAGTATCGGGATATTCCCGAAGTATTTACAGCAATTTCCTCAGGTTTTGTTAAATTCGGAGTAGTTCCGATTGAAAATTCTATTGAAGGATCTGTCAACATTGCTCTAGATCTTCTTTTTGAATTAGACTTTAAAGTCTCAGGAGAAATTGAGCAGAGGATAATCCAGAACCTTATTTCAGAAGACAATGTGGACCTAACGGATGTAAAAAAAGTAATATCACATCCACAGGCTATAGCCCAATGCAGAAATTTTTTAAGATTAAAACTCCCAAAATCAGAGAGAATAGAAGTCGCTAGCACATCTGCAGCTGTAAAAGCTGTGAAAGGAAGTACTGATATGGCAGCGATTGGAAGCGAACTTGCCGCCAAAAGTTATAAAATGAAAATATTGTGCCCAGGAATAGAAGATAATCCCAATAACTCCACTCGATTCTTTGTATTAAGCCAACAAGAACCTGCCCCAACTGGTAATGATAAAACAACAATAATCTTTTCAGTTAAACATGCTCCAGGAGCACTCTATGACGCTCTTGGAGTTTTTGCAAATAGAAATATAAATTTGACCAAAATAGAATCAAGGCCAACGCGTAAAAAACCTTGGGAATATATTTTCTACTGTGGCTTTGAAGGACATAAAGATGAAAGTCTGATCCAAGAAGTTTTGAGTGAATTAAAAGATAAAACAATATTGCTAAAGGTGTTAGGATCATATCCAAAAGCTAAGGTG
The DNA here is from genome assembly GCA_049676905.1 of Bathyarchaeia archaeon. Classification (GTDB taxonomy): domain Archaea; phylum Thermoproteota; class Bathyarchaeia; order 40CM-2-53-6; family RBG-13-38-9; genus RBG-13-38-9. Next base: position 10,975 of record JBAUBP010000366.1, on the reverse strand, counting down.
ACATAGCGCGATTTGCGTATATCTAAAAGTCACTTTTAAATGCGTTTTCTTATCTTCGCCGTGTAACCTTCTGAACTGCTATTTGGGCCTGTTGTGGTTCTTCAGAGTATAATCTTATGCATTCGCCCCTTCTAGCATGAATTATAGAAACGAACCTTCGCTTATGATTAAGCTTGGTCCTGTAACTGGATTTTAATGGAATAATTCTTTTTCCATCAGAATCCAAACCCGTTTTCAAGATACGGTAACGACCAGGAACAATAAGGAGAGGAGTAGGTAAGATAAGAACCGCAAGTATGAGGAAACTTATCATTGATATCAGAATGCTGCCAGAAAGAAATAAAACGGAAAATAGAATCGCGAAGTCAAGCAGGAAAATCAATATGGCCCTATAGATGCGCATATTGCGGTCAGCATTTTTGAGCGAACTTGAATTAGTCTCATATAATATCTCATTATCAGCCATTCTCAATTAATCTCCTCTTTCTGTTCATTCTTATTTATTGATCGAAATTATGTTATATGATTCAAATTCTACTCTCTTTAGATGTTCCGTTTTAATATCGAGCATAATGTTGTTGGCATATTCTTTTTTTATTATATCTAGACAGATTTAAATAAGGTTCAGCATTTGTAACAGCGAGAAATCAAATATCAGGAAAGGTCACTAAACTTGGCTAAGCTATTCACAAGAAGACGTGGGAGATCAGGATCCACAAGACCAATCAGTAAAAAATTGCCGAGTTGGTGTAAGTATAGGGAAGAAGAGGTTGAACCTATAATAGTAAATCTCTCTAAGCAGGGAAATAGTCAAAGCAGTATTGGTTCTACCCTGCGGGATAAATATGGAATCCCTCTCACTAAATCGATTACTGGTGAGAAAATTGGAAAGATGCTATCAAAGGCGAAACTATCTCCAGATATTCCTGAAGATCTTGGAGTCCTTCTTGATAAGGCAGAAGGCTTGGCTAAACATCTACGACGTAATAAACAGGATTACATCAATAAACATGCGCTGGCCCTCGTTGAATCAAAGGTACACAGGCTAGGGAATTACTATAAATCTAAAGGAGTCCTACCTGCAAATTGGAAATACAAACCGGTTTCAGCATCCGTTGACTAGTAATGCTTGAAGCTCATCAAAAGTTTATTATTCAAGCTGAATCTGCGGCCGAAGAAATTCTCGATTGCATCGCGAAGAATTCACACTTTACTATTAATTGTCATTACGATGCAGATGGAATAACTGCAGCAGGAATTATTGCTAAATCACTGCACCGACAAAATGCAAATTTTCATCTGAAACTCATTAAACAGATGGACCAAGAAATTGTCGATACTCTATCAGATTCGATTTATGATACTATAATCTTAGGAGATATTGGAAGTGGTTATCTAGATTTACTGAAAAATATAGGAAAATCAAAAAGAATATTCATATTGGATCATCACCAAATCGATGGAGATGTAAACGAAGAAATAACCCAAGTTAATCCTCATTTATTTGGAATAGATGGGGGGAAGGAGATCAGTGGGGCAGGTGTTACATATTTTGTTGCAAAGTCACTCGATAAGAAGAATATCGATTTATCGCCTTTAGCGGTTGTGGGTGCTGTCGGTGATATGCAGGATAAGAATGAGAAGAGAGAACTCGATAGCCTGAACTCACTTATAGTAAAGGATGCAATTGAAGCAGGCCTTCTTAAGACAGAAAGAGACTTAATCATATATGGAAGGGAAACAAGACCCATTCACAAAGCTTTATCCCATACAATGAATCCTTTCCTGCCCGGCCTGAGTGGTCGGGAAGACAATTGTCTTGCCCTACTTTCATCATTATCGATTCCAATCAAGGATGGTGACAGATGGAGAACTATAGTCGAACTTTCAAATGATGAAAAGAAAAAAATTTTCTCCGCAATAGTTGAACATATGACTTCGAAAGAGGTCTCGGCATCTGCAGCAATGACTCTGATAGGAACGGTCTATACGCTTAACAACGAAGACATGTGGACCTCTACACGTGATGCAAGAGAATATGCCACTTTACTCAATGCCTGCGGAAGAATGGATAGGCCCTCTCTCGGGGTCGCAATTTGCATGGGTGAGCGTGGATCGACCGTAAAGGAGGTAACAAATCTCCTTTCAGAACATAGAAAATCTCTAGCCAGTTATATTTCATTGATAACTGAAAAACCAGAAAATATTGAGAGACATGAAAACCTAGCAATAATACATAGCGAAGAATTTCTTAATGAAAATATGACTGGAGCTATCTCATCATTACTATCATCGTCTGAGACTTTTGAAAAGAACAAAGTGATAATTGTGCTGGCTAAGACTAAGAACGGTGATATCAAAATCTCGGCTAGAGGCACAGATGAATTGATAGAAAAAGGCTTGAATTTAGGTATAATTATGCAAACCATTGCCAAGCGATATAACGGAAACGGAGGCGGTCATAAAATCGCTGCTGGAGCCCAAATCCCAGAATCTGACCAAAAAAATTTCCTTACTGATCTAAAAAATGAAGTATCAAGGACCTTATCGGAATGAAAATTATAATAAAAATTCGACATGCAAGTCACAAATTTGCAGAATCTGTAGCGAAGTCAGTGAGTCCAGATAATCTTAAAGCGCCACCGAATGTTATTGTGAAGACTCGAGCGAGCGGAAATAGAACTATTTCAGTAGTAAAATGTGAACGACTTGAAACGTTCATAACTACTGTTGATGACTTACTCTTATGCATGGATGCAGCGCAAAAGACCCTGGAGGAAGTTAAAACTGACAGAAGACCTTAGAATGCATGCAGATATCATAATCCGATTCAGCAAGGATATCACTAATGCCAAAAATTCAATCAAAGATGCGATCGAAGACGCGAATACTACTATACTGGTAAGAGGTATCTCTAATGGTCAAGAAAACGAAGCTGCCAGAGTAGCCAAATGGGAAATTAAAGATAAAATTTTAAAGTTGAGTATTGAATCTGGTACTCTTGTGAGAGCAACTACTGCAGCTTTAAGACTGAATAAACATTTAACGAATCTTCTTGGAAAAGAGTTTAAAATTGGGTCAAGAGAACTAAGGGCCGAATGTATACGATTTTCTATCCAAAGTAAATATGAATTAGATGAGAAACTCGCCGCAAGAATTACTGCCATTCCAAACATCTTAAATGCAGAATATGAATCTGGTCGAATCAATGTAAAGATAGATGAAATGACTGAACATGACCTAAAAAATAATGTTCCAGATAGACTGGTAAGTAGAGTCAAAGATATATTAGCCAAAGCCGGGAAACCAGCCGTAATAACCGAAGATGTTCTGATTGTCAAGAAAGGTACAACAAAGCAAGCTAAATTCAACAAGGATCCAGTCCAATTAGCAATAGAACTTGGATGGGTCAAGGAATTTCCCGGAAAAGGACAATGGATCTATACGACGCCTTATACTCAATTATTTGAAATTATCAAGAGAATTCTAATCGAGGAAGTAGCACAAAATTTAGATTTTCAACCTTTCATGCTCCCAAAACTCATTCCATTAGAAGTAATGAAGAAAATGCCAGGTTATCTAGATGATATTCCCGAAGGAATGTATTACTGTTTTCCACCCCCAAGAGATCCTAATGCCTTCAGTGAATTCAAGGAAAAACTGAAAATAACGAAGGAGATCTCTAAAGAGACTTTGAAAAATTCGCTTAAAGATCCAGAGTATGTTCTTGCGCCAGCCCAGTGTGAAGCATTTTGGCAATTTTACGGAAAAGAGACTCTGAGTCAAGATGATTACCCCTTTAAACTCTATGACGCTTCAGGCTGGACCTATAGATGGGAAGGTGGTGGTGTAGAAGGCATGGTTAGAATGCATGAATTCCAAAGAATAGAACTAACATATCTTGGAACACCAACACAGATAGTGGAGACTCGTGAGTCAATATTGGAGAGATCTATTCTTGTAGCCGATAAATTTCTCGATATGGAATGGAGAGTCACTGCATCGCTTCCATTTTGGGCTAGAGCGGGATCAGCCGATATAAACATTCAAAAAAGCGAAAATGTACCGGCGTACGATCTAGAGATATATCTACCGTATAGAGGTCCAAGAGATAAATCCGAGTGGCTTGAGATTGCATCATGTTTTGTTCACAAACTAAAATTTGTTGACAGCTTCAGTATCCGCGAGGTCAAGAATAGAGAAACCTGGACAGGATGCACAGGTCTAGGTTTAACAAGATGGATAGCTGCTTTTCTGGCAACCCACGGATTTAAACCAGAAGAGTGGCCAGAGAATATCCAAGAGAAGTTTAATAAGAACTACAAATTGCCCACAAGTCTTGTGTGGCCTCAGAAGAAATAATTGAATGAAGATTACGCTTAAAAATGCCTCCTCAACTCATTTCATAATCGAAGAGGCTAAGAACAAATAGATATAATAAAAATGAGTTCCAGCAAACATTTTAAGCATGGGTATGATAGTAGCTCGATCCAACATTGAGGTCTAACGTTTGTCAAAAACTCCAAGAAAAATCCGGGACAAATGGCGAATGAAAGAATGGTACCAAGTATTTACACCATCTTATTTTGGAGAATTGAATATAGCAAACATTCCATGCGCAGATCCATCCAGCTTACCCGGAAGAGTTGTAGAGAGCACACTATATGAAATCACAGGAGATTTCTCTCATCAATCAATTAAACTCTATTTCCTAATAAAAGAAGTCCAGGGCGAGAAAGTACAAACGATTCTCAAGGGCCATGAATATTCAGCAGATTATCTAAGAAGTCTTGTCCGAAGAGGGAGCTCCAGAATAGACGGTATCTTCAAAGTGACAACAAAGGATGGCTACACAACCAGAATATCGATCGTCGTATTCTCAAGAGGCAGAGTCAAAATAGCACAACAACATACTATCAGAAAAATCATGAGAGAAGTAATAGACGAGAAAGCCAAGAATCTAACGTACGATCAACTATGCCATGATATAGTTCTAGGAAGTGTAGCTAAGGCAGGCATAGGTTCTGATATTTTTAATCTTGCAAAGAAAATCAATCCCTTACGTCACGTCGGAGTTAGGAAATCTAAGCTGCTATCAATTCCTGAAGGTGCAAAAGGAACAGAGGTAATCGTGACACAGAAAGCACAAACTGCTTAATACCCAAATGGGGTAAAAATCTAAATCTACTGATTAGTTATCTTTTCTTTTCAGGAGAATTACTCATTAAGATAACCTAATTCTAATTCTATCTTTGAAATAATACGATTTGATGATGCCCTTTGAACTCTAAGTTATTCGGTACATCAGGAATGCGTGGTATCCCAAATGTAGATTTTACACCTGAACTTGTAATGAAACTCGGTTTGGCACTAGCAAATCTAACCCATGGAGATAGGATAGCCATAGGGTTCGATACGAGACTGACAAGTTCACTCATGAGTTGCTTGTTATCGGCTGGGATGTTAGCTGGAGGGGCTGAAGTCAGGAATTTCGGATTAATCCCTACACCCGTTTTAGCGTTTCTTACATCAAATACAAATTGCAGAGCTGGTGCCATGATTACTGCAAGCCATAATCCGCCAGAATATAACGGGGTAAAAATCTTTGATGGAGATGGGATGGCATTCAGCCATACCCTGGAAGAAAAAGTCGAAGACCTTATGGGCTTCAATAATTTGCATCATGTTGACTCAACATCTATTAGAAATGTAAAAATGATAAATTGCGTGGATAGATATGCCGAAATGGTGAAAGAATCATTAACATTAAAACGCAAATGGAGTGTCGTTGTTGACCCGGGTTGTGGAGCTGCATATTCGTTAGGACCACGTTTATTTCGTGAATTAGGATGTAGGGTTCTTACAATCAATGCACAACCAGACGGATTTTTTCCTGGACGTCCACCTGAACCAACCCTAGAGTCATTGCACTTACTATCGAAGATGGTTAGAGAGACTGGAGCAAATGCAGGTGTGGCTTATGACGGAGATGCTGATAGAATGGCTCTGGTAGATGAGAACGGCAGATTCGTTCCAATGGATCAGTTGATAGCTGCTTATGGGGCCAAACTTCTTTCGCTAAAAAACAAGAAGAGAATAGTCGTTCCTATAGATGCATCAATGTGTATAGAAGAGAGCATCGAGGCGGTAGGTGGAAAAGTTATTCGAACTGCAGTGGGAGATGTTAATGTGGCCGAATCGATGGTCAAACATAATGCGGCGTTCGGTGCAGAGGCTAGCGGCGCATGGATTAGTCCAGATTATTCCCTTTGTCCAGATGGAATTCTCTCAAGTCTTTTAGTCATTTCTGCAGTTTCTAGCCAAAAAATGAATCCAACTCTATCAAAATTTGTCAGTTTGGCACCTCGATATCCAATACTTAGAAAAAAAATGAATTGTTCTAAAAATCTTCATTCTGAAATTATGGAGAAACTTCAATCGGAACTCTTCAATTTGATGCCGGGAAAAAGTGATGTTCAAACAATAGATGGGATAAGAGTGGCCTCAAAAAAAGAATGGATTTTAGTCAGACCTAGCGGTACAGAACCTGTCCTAAGAATAACGGTTGAAGCAAGAAGTACAGGAAAAGCAGAATCGCTTATGAAGGAAGTTATGAGAATAATTAAAAAAATAGTTATCAAGTTATCATAACAATTCTAATTCACACTTTTATGAAATAAGATAAAAGAAAAATATGTAGAAATGTTTGATTGAAGTAGGATCAAATGATGAGAGTGATAATTCTTGCAGCTGGCGAAGGTAAGCGACTACGCCCGCTAACAGAGAAAAGGCCAAAACATATGATCCCAATAGCTGGAAAACCAATAATCCACCAACTAATAGATGCTTTCAAAACTAATGGCGTTTACAAATTCTCAATAGTGGTTGGGCATCTCAGAGAGAATATTATTCAATATTTATCAGATGGGAAAAAATTTGGAATAGAGATAGAATATATTTATCAAAATAAACTCCACGGTACAGCTGATGCTCTTGCTCAAACAGAGAATAAGATAGAAGAAACAAGATTTCTTGTCTGTTACGGTGACATGTACGTATCATCAGATGCGATCAGAGAAGTAATCAAGGCTTATGATGACAAATCCTTCGATGCAGCTGTAACTATTGTACCCACAAAAGATCAGAAACAATATGGTATTGTACAGATCGACAATGGATACGTAAAAACGATAGTCGAAAAACCAAAAGTTGTATTTCCAAATTCATTTGCAAACACGGGAATATACCTTTTTGAAAGAAGCATTTTCAAAGGAATTAGAAAAACTAAAAAATCTCGTAGAGGAGAACTCGAATTAACCGATTCGATAATGAATCTCAAAGAATCAGGATTTAAAATCAAGTCCATATTAATCGACAGCAAATCTTGGATCGATATAGGACTTCCTTGGAATCTGTTAGACGCAAACAAGAGGGCATTACTAAATTTACGACCAAATGTGGATGGTGAAGTAGATGATAACTCAACAATTAGAGGGATTATCCATACAGGACTAGCAACAAAAATACTGCCAGGAGCATGCATAGAAGGCCCAGTATATATTGGTGATAACTCTGTCATAGGTCCAAATTGCCACATAAGACCATACACAAGTATAGGTAGGAATGTTAAGATCGGAAATAGTTGTGAGATAAAAAATTCTATAATAATGGATGAAACAAAAATTCCACACTTGAGCTATTTTGGAGACAGCATAATAGGTGAAAGATGTAACTTCGGTGCTGGTACTATTACTGGTAATTTGCGGTTAGATAAACAAACTGTAAGAATGAAAATAAAAAATAAATTCATTGATAGTGCAAGAAAAAAACTTGGAACAGTAATAGGCGATGATGTAGAAACTGGTATAAACGTAAATTTCATGCCAGGAATAACGATCGGTTCAGGCTCAAACATAGGTCCTGGCGTAAATGTTTCAAAAAACATACCTCCCAATGTTAAACTCGTGTTGAAACAAAATATACATATAACAAAAATGATGGTGCATCCAAGAAGAAAGAGTGTAACTAATGGTCGAAACCAATAAGGATGAATTTCGAAGAAAATATCCAAATCTTTGGAATGAAATTCATGGCCAGAATTCTACCTTAAAAGATTTGAAAATCGAAGAAATGCAGATTGATAGTTTTCGAGGATATACTCCCAATGCCATAGATTACCTTAGAAGATGTGAGAGAAATGAGGAAGCAGAAAGAACAATATCCTATTTGCTCAAGAAGGGTGAAATCACACCTGAATACGCAAAAAAGCTCCGTAGACAACTTAAAGAGAAGGGAATAAGAAGCTTCGGACCTAAGAAGGAAGATGGATACTATCTTAGAGAGGCAGGAATAGAATAGATATCTTCAAAAAAAGGATATGATGCCTAGATTTATCATCAAAGTAATGAATAGCACTGTCTCGGAAAGTTTATCAAGAGATTTTATTAGAAGTAGGCCTCCATAATCATCTAAATGATGAGGGATTCACTCAAAAGATAATCACAAGGGAATGATGTTTGAGCTCATCCAATAAATCCGAAAAAGTATCGCAAAGTAGAGACAAACAAAGAAAACAGACTATGCGCCAGTTTGCATTTAAATGGCGTAGAGAACCGGCTATCCTACGAGTGGAGAAACCCACTAGAATAGATCGAGCAAAAAGACTCGGCTACAAAGCTAAACAAGGTTTCGTTGTAGTCAGGGCAAGGACAAGAAGAAGTGGCGCAAGGAAAAAGAGACCATCATCTGGTCGAAGACAAAAAGCCATGGGCGTAACTAAAATTAAATATAATAGAAGTTACCAACACATAGCCGAAGGAAGAGTTGCTAAGAAGTATCCTAACATGGAAGTCCTAAACTCCTATTATCTCTGGGCTGACGGAAAATACTTTTGGACAGAAGTCCTTCTAATCGATCCACATCATTCCTCTGTAATGAACGACCCACAAGTTAATTGGATATCAAAGACTTGAAAAAGAGTGATGGTGATTTACATTGACTAACACAACATCAATTGTCAAACAGCGTGGAGCACATCTAGATGCAACACGTAAAGGAAGGGGTTTTTCTGAGTCTGAACTTCATGAAGCTGATCTCTCGATACATGCTGCTATCCGATTAGGAATACGTTCAGATCCATTGAGAAGAACGAAACATCAAAAAAACATAGATGAGTTGCGGTTATTGCTTGACTCAATGGATAAAGATGCTCTAAAATTAAGACAGCACTCTATCACGCGGTGCCGACAAAGTGCCAAGCCCCATCACGGAAGGGTTCACAGAGGATTAACTTCCTCAGGAAAAAGGACACGTGGGCTTTTAAGAACGAGAGGATTAAAGAACACTAGAACTTACAAATTCAAAAAATAGAACCGCTTTAGATTTTAAAATCCAATGAGTTGACTCGTGAGTTAACCAATGGAATTAATTATTCTGAAGCTAGGTGGGTCCATCATAACTGAGAAAAGTGGGCCCCCTTCTTTTAAGGACCAACTATTTGATAAAATTGCAAAAGAGCTATCAAATTTAGAAGTAAATATGCTCCTAGTACATGGAGCAGGAAGTTACGGGCATCCGATTGCCAAGGAATATTCTATACATAAAGGCTACAGCAATCCGAGTCAGTTGAAAGGTGTAACAGAAACAAAGCGGTCAATGTTCTCGCTGACATTGAAGATCGTAGACTCTTTAATCAAACATAACGTCCCAGTAGTTCCTTTTCTTTCCTCTAGTTGCATGGTGGCTAAGTCGGGTAGATTGGTGGACGTAGATTTGGCGCCATTCAAGATACTGTTAGACATTGGTTTGGTTCCTTTATGTAGTGGCGATGTTATAGCGGATCAAAAAACTGGATTCACTATAGTGTCAGGAGATCAGATCGCTATTCACTTAGCAAAGAAACTAGGTGCTGGTAGAGTGATCTTTGGATGTGATGTGAATGGAATTTTCGACTCTGACCCAAAAACGAATCCTGCAGCAAAACTAATAGAGAGACTTACTTTGGATGACTTGAGAGACATGACCTTTCCAGAGGAATCTTTGACTACAGATGTGACGGGGGGAATGTCAGGAAAACTCAAAGAATCACTAGATTTTGTTTCATCAGGCGGAGAAGTGATCATTATGAACCTCAATGAGCCACAGAATCTCGCCAAATTATTAAATGGCGATGAAGTGCAATGCACACGTTTAATCCCAAAATAAAAAGAAATCTCTGCTTATCAATTAAGATCAATTATTAACATCAAAAAGTCTCTTATGTAGACAAGTTTGAACGATTTTCTGAGGTTATAAAATTGAAAACAATCAAGACGTTGCGAAGAATGGCGAGGCTAATTAATCCAATCATGGTTCAATACCTAAAAAAGGGTGCTGACAGAAATTTCGTTCCTATAGTTAATTATCAGGTTAAAACCGGAGGAAAGCGTGTTAGAGCTGCACTAACAATTCTTTGCTGTCAAGCATGCAAAGGTAGAATTAAAGATGCTCTTATACCAGCAGCAATGATCGAACTTATTCATAATTATTCACTTATAATGGATGATATTATTGATCACGGCGATCTAAGAAGAGGCCTACCAACTGTCAGAGCGAAATACGGAGATCCTCAAGCATTACTTGCTGGTATGTTTCATAGGGAAATAATTGGAGAGATGGCCCTTGATTCTTCTCAACCAAAGGAAATTCATACCCTGATGGTAAATGCAATAAAAGTGACCATAGAAGGCGAACGACTAGATATTCTATGCGAACAAGCTGGAAGATATGATCAGTACATGCTGAAGAACCGCTATCAGAATATGACGCCCAAACTATATTTTAAAATCATTAAGAAAAAAACAACAGAACTCATAAAAGCAGCATGTTTGGCTGGCGCAATATCTGCAAGAGCAACAAAAATCCATAGAAATGCTATGGCAAACTATGGAGAGAAAATTGGTCTTGCATTTCAAGTTATAGATGATTTCTTAGATGT
>JBAUBP010000365.1:0-4530 GCA_049676905.1 Bathyarchaeia archaeon | reverse complement strand
AAGCCACTCAACAAGCTAGAAAAGAACTCTTGACAAAATAGAATGTTTCGTTAACTGGTTAAATCGAATTCAAGAACTGTTTTTCCATCATTAGAAGTTAATTGTAATTTGTTTTCTGTAACTTGGATTGTGTTGATTTTCTGGATTGCTGCGAGATATTTCATTTCTTGGTCCATTATATCTGGACAAGCCATCTCGGTTGATGCTAACGGTCCAATAGAGATGCTATTTGTGTTTGTTATCTTGTATGAGCCGAAGTATATGTTGCAACCTCCTGAGCCTGTTACTTCGTCTTGGTCGAATTTGATAGTTATCTCACTGTTAGGATGTAGTGTTACCGATTCTCCATTGTCGATGAAGGATTGGAGTATCCACTCTTTATCGAGTAACTTGTCACTTCCAACTTTTTCTTGTTGTAACATGTCCCATTCGTTATCTAGAACGGCATAGGTTACTTCTCCTTGCTCAACGGTTATTCTTGCTGTATGTGGTGTTATTACTTGAGCTAGCATCTGTCCGGTTCTGTCTCCGTATCCGGCTTGTCTGCTATCGAAGGTGAATATGAATTGCCAACAATATGGGCATCTCAATGTCAAGGTTTCTTGGTGTTTAAGTGTCTCTTCAATTCCGTCGAACTTGTAGGTTGGGCTGTTCTTTAGGAATTGTTGAGCAATGTTCAGACTTTCTTCCTCACTAACACCATTTGCTATGGTGGAGGGTTTCTCTATAGGACAAGACAGTTGGCCATAAAGTGCAATGGCTGCAACTGCGATAATTGCTGCAATAATTATGATTATTAAAATTGTGGATTTTTTCAAGTTGACCATTATAGATTATGGATTCTTTCCATGTATTAAATTCACGTTTTGAAACAGTTGTTCAATTTCCTGAACATCAGATTAAATCTGTATATTTTGGGTGATTTTTCTGTTTGGTGTAATATTGCATTATTGCACCTCTATTTTAAAAAACAGTGATTAGTGCTATTAGCACGCGTTAAGTGCTGTATATTGGTTAGTCAAGTGCGCTTTGAGTGTCTTTGAATCTTTTCTTTTGTGGCTGATTCAATAAATTTCTCAACGGCATCAGTAATGATTTCTTCTCGTTCTTTATGGTTTTCAGTATGTTTGATTAATGTGTCTATATCGTTGATCAAAGATTCTTGAATTAGAATTAGTTCATACATGTCTTTTCTGAAAATGTCTGAAGCCTGGATTATACGGCCCAAATGTTTTCCATCGTCCTAGGATCAAGGACTGTGTGAATGACAATTTAAGAATTATCACGAAATTGTATCATCAGTGATTCATTAATGCTATACCTTTGAAAAACTGGCTTCAGTGCGCGCTAAATCTAAAAAGTCTTAGGATCTTGTTAGCGCGCGCTAACTATTATGCATATGATGTCTTGTTCACAAGTTAGAGTTGGTCATCATTTGAACATGGATCGTTTTGCATCTAAGTCCGACATTCTAATAATTATACTGTCTCCATTGATTCTAAATGGAATGTAGCTAGGCCAGCAACCTTCCCTTTCAAGATTTTCTATTCCTATGCCATTAATTTGGAAAGTTTGACTACACTTATTGCAAACCATTTCGTCGCCGTTCTGTCTATAGCCAAGGTTGTATTCATAGCAATCGTAGCATGCATCGGTTCCAAGATGGATTTGTCCATCGCTTCCCTTGACCAAGAAATATTTGACATCTATCCCATTGGAATCATATGTGTACCATCTAGCAATAGTACTCACTGACGAAAGTGGTCGATTGATCTCTCTTGGCTTGACTGAACTTAGTGGTGTAGGGTTAGTAGGTGTATTCTCTTGTGGTGTAGGATTAATGGAGGTGCTCTCTTGAGGTTCAGGATTAGTTGAGGTGTCTTTGAACATCGAGTTATAGTTCAGAGTAACTCCAATTATCGCGATCAATACGAAAGCTGTGATTAAGGTTTTTTTTCCCAGTATGGCGTTTTTCTTCACTTTTACTTCATGTACTTTCGACATATGATTAGAATAATTTTCAGATTTTACGTAGTTATGGCATTTTGGACAGACTATTCGTGGTCTTTTTTCATTCTTCATGGGATTGTTCCTTCAATCGTGAGTCTATCATAACACTGTTATAAATAAATATTTCTTGAAATGGTACCAGGCATTAAATCACTTTGTAATTGACCATCATTCCACCGTCGTGATGTTCCAAGTTATGACAGTGAAAAAGATAGATTTGTTCATTAGGATACTTATGTGAGAAATCTATTGCTATCGCCACTTTTTCTCCTGGCCAAACAAGAACAGTATCCTTCCAACCAGAATCTGTAGGCAGTCTTCCATTATCATCTATTGCATATCTTCTTACTTGAGTTGGACTACCCATTCTCCCAAGAACTTGAAATGAGAAGCCATGAATATGCATTGGATGCGGCATTCCCATATGACCCATGCCCACATTATAGATCTCCCAGATCTCAGAATTGTCTCTATTTACTTGAATTGGGTAGCTATAGAGGTCATAACTATAGCCATTTATTGACCATCCCATCATGCCCATGCCTCCCATCATGGACCCAGAGAGAGTAATACGTCTCGACTTAGCATTGGATAAATCTAAACGCTCAATTTTTGATGGCTCTTCCGGGATCTGTGCGTCGTAGTCGACTTTATTTTTGACTAGAAGTTTTAGTATAAAAAATTCTTCGCCATCATCTAACGATGAACCACTCATCATATCTCCCATCATTCCGCCGCCCATCATTCCGCCGCCATTCATACCGCGGCCCATATTTCCCATCATGCCAGTGGATGCGAAGCCAAGATTTTTCAGGAATACTGTATCTCCAGGTAAGAGTGCGGTCATGTCTACTAATATGTCAATTCGTTCTCCAGGACCAACAAACACTTCTGACATTTTGAAAGATCTTTCCAGTAATCCTCCATCAGTACCGATTAAAGAAAATGGGAATTTCTGATTATCTTTGACAAAAGCCAATCGGTATATTCGTGCGTTAGAGCCGTTCAGGATCCTAAACCTGTATACTCTTGTATCTACATCGAGGTATGGGTTAGGAGTCAGATTTGCTAGGATTGTGTCGCCTAAGAATCCCATGGATTGCTCCATGTGATTTGGATTGTAAACGAGTTGGTTTTGCTGATTAAATCTCCTGTCCTGAAGTACAATCGGAATGTCTGTTGTTCCGAGTTCTAGATTCAATGATCTGCTTAGTGCTTCTTCCTCTTCATCGTCTACGATGAAGAATCCTGCAAGGCCACCATAGACTTGTTGTGCTGTGAGACCCATGGGATGAGGGTGATACCAGTATGTTCCTGCTCTGTTAGGTATTGTGAAGTTATAATCATATCTTTCACCAGGGCCTGCAGCATAAACTGGGTGTCCATCATTTTTCCAGTCTAAATGTAATCCATGCCAGTGTATGATGGTCTCCTTTTGAATTTCATTTACAAGAGTAGGGCTGAAGTTTTCTCCCTTCTTGAGTCTGATAGTAGGGTTGATGTAAGTCTCTCCACCAGCATCAGTTTTGTAGGCCCAAATGTTTGTTGGAGCAGCACCTAAAACCTCAACTGAATCTCCTACGACATTCATCTCAAGAGTTGATGGGGAATCAATAACTCCAAAGACTCCAGAAGATTTAGGAAGTCTGAGTGGGCGAGAGAAGTTAGCTGGATTTCTCGGATCAAACTCAGAATAATCATATGTAACTCTTGGAAATCCCATATTGCTGATTGCGTATAATCCACCAATACCACCGAGAATTGCGCCTGCACCTATTATTTTGGTGAAATCCCTTCTGCTGAGCATCTATTTTTCCTCTGAGTAATTGGATCCTATTAGTGTGCACTGTAATGTTTTTACTCGATTTCCTTCTTCATTTTTCTAAATTCTTCTTCGGTTATCTCGCCTTTAGCATATCTTTGTTTGAGTATCTCAAGAGAACTCGAGGATGTTTTAGGAGTACTTTCTTGTTTGAAACCTGCTGAGGAGAAGTATACTCCTGCCAATATTATGACTACAAGTATGATTACCCATATCCACATAAATCCCATTCCGTTCATTAAACCACCTCCATTTAATGATGAAATTCTTTCATTTGAATAAAATCGCCATGCCACCCATGATACCAGACCTGGCCAGTATGACCATTAACGCTTAACATACCTTGAATCTCATCATTCATGCCGAAATCAAAAGTATAGTATCCATAGAAGTGTGTAGATTCTACCACAGTTGTCCCTGGGAAATACTCATCAAGGTATTCTTGGGCAATACTTTTTGCTTCATCTTCAGTAATTGACATTTCTACCGTAGGCTGTTGTTGCTCCATTATTCCTCCGTCCATCATGCCTCCACCCATCATTCCGCCACCCATCATTCCGCCACCCATCATTCCGCCACTCATCATGTCTCCAAGCTGTCCCATCATGCTACCAAATTTCGTGTTCCACATCATATTCGGTCCTGGCTCTGGCATTAACTGTCCAACCATCATGCCTTGCCCCATCATTCCACCCATC
>JBAUBP010000364.1:0-7903 GCA_049676905.1 Bathyarchaeia archaeon | reverse complement strand
TCTACCTGTTTTCTGTGATATGTCTGTTGCGGTAGCTTCTCCAACTTCAGTTAGTGCCAAAGCGGTTTTCCTTAAATGATCAGGCAAAGAGAGTAGGGTTGCTACATCTAGTGGCAAGCCCTCATATGATGGTTTTTTTTCAGGTATTAGTGAATCCCTGACCGATTCTTGTAAGTCGATTAAATTGTCCAATTTTGAATTTAGTTTTTCAATATTGTTATTCATTTGCTGGAGCAGTTTAACAACCTCACTTGAGGATTCCTCGCTTGTCATGATCAATATTCACATCACAGTCCTATTGGATGTCTACGGACTTTTTCTAAAAGCGTTATGTTGTGCTACATGTAAACGATATTCTTGTAAATATGTGCAACATATAAACACTTATATATTTTGGATTGTGAATTATCAGATTGCCTTAAAGGGTAAAAGCAGACCAAAAAAGTCATTAAGCAAATATCATACGCTCTGAAATCATGAAAGAGAGGAACTTTCCAGATGTCTAAAAGAAAGACTATTGCTGCTCTACTAATTGTGTTATTCATTCTCAATTTTCCAATGCTAGCAATAAACCTAGATGTTGAAGCATCTGTAAAAGATTTGAATAAGCCAAAAATTGGACAAACAAATTCCAACGGACGAACTGATGATGTTGACGATGAGGATGAAGATGTTGACGATGAGGATGTTGACGATGAGGATGAAGATGTTGACAATGATGAAAAATCTAGAAAACCAAAAGTACATCCCAAAAAATCATTCACAATTACTATCTCACCAGATAAACCAACCTACAGTCAAGGCGAAATAGTCTATTTATTAGGATCAATAATCGACTCAGGAAAGACACAGCCAACGAATGGTACGGTTTCAATACAAGTACTCAATCCAAATGGCAGTACGATTCACATTGCCAGTAAAACTACTAATAGCTTTGGAGAGTATTCAGATGATTTCACTTTGACAGAAGAAGCTACTAGTGGGACTTACACAGTTTTCGTTACTTTATCTCTGTTAGGATACCAAGACAGCTACAATCATGCGACTTTTACAGTAGGAGAGAGCCTTACACCAAGTATAAGGATTGCATCACTATATTTTACCGATCAATCAGGAGAGAATAGATCTAGTTTCAATCCAGGTGAGACTGTTATAGTCAGGGTAGTAGTTCAAAATGGTGGAGCCGAACTAGAAAAAGGTATGATTTGGGTTGAAGTAAGTACTCCTGATGGAGTTCCTATTCCTCCAGTTTTTGTGGAAACAAAAATAAAGAGAGGAGAGATGGTTACAGTTGGAGTGAGTACTCCACTTTCAGATGACGCTAATTTAGGACAATATACAGCTAATAGTTATGTCTCCAACAAGATGATCTCTCAAGGGGGCAAATTTCTAACAAAATCAAAAACTATTTTCGAGCTTTATTGATATTATTAAGAACAATTTACTAAAATAATATTTCATTAACGTCATTACGAGATTTTTATCATCTATTTGGTTTTACGCGCGTACTTTGCTGCATTTAGACCGGCGACACAGCCTTCACCTACGGCTTTTGGAACTTGAAATGGTGGTCCGCATACGTCACCGGCAGCAAAGAGTCCTGGAATATTTGTTTCTTGCTCTTTATTCGTCATTATATAGCCTTGGTCATTCAATATTACCCCTAAAATTGATGCAAGTTCGATTGCGCCTTTTTGACCCAATTCAATGAATACACCAGATATGTCAATCGAAGCTTCATCCGATAGCACGATTCTTTCAACCTTTTCATTCCCTTGTATCTCCTTAATTTTACCTTTGACAAGTTGTATCTCAGAGGCTTCGATTTGACTGCTGAGACGTCCATCAACCTCTAATTTTTCCGATATTAGATAGACTTTGTGGGCGTAAGCTGTCAAGAGAAGAGCACCACTCGCGGCAGCAGAACCATCGCCAACTACGGCAACTGTCATTCCTTTGAAGAAGTTTGCATCACAATCAGCACAATAGCTCACGCCTCTTCCAAGGAATTGTTTTTCGCCTTTAACTCCAAGTTTATTTCTCTTTATCCCAGTAGCGAGAATCAAAGATTTCGAAATTATCTCTTTACCAGAATCAGTATATACTTTAAATTTGGCATCAATATTTTCTATTTTGAGGATTTCTTCTTCGATTATCTCTGCGCCAAATCTTTTTGCTTGTTTGACACCACTCTCCAAGAAATCAGGTCCTTGATGTGTCTCATCCATACAGCAGTAGTTCTCAATGTGAGCCCATTTCAGACTGCTGAGTTTTGTCTTACCTATCACAATTGTTTTTGATTTACTACGTGAAGAATGAATTGCTGTTTGTAATCCTGCGGGTCCAGCTCCAATTATTAGAACATCTGTAGTAATCATAATTTACTCAGCATATAGACTAATACTTCAATTCTTTGGCAATAAAGCTTCAAATATTAATCTTTGAAGACCTGAAAAGAGTGATTAGTATTGATCATATTATATGTTCAATAATCATTCAATTGTTTATAGATTAGCTTATCCAAAGAGTAGTAGACTTTATTCGCCTATCCAACGAAGTTATTTAAGCATAGTAATAGAGAATTAGTTACACATCAAAGAAGAGGTAATGATCAAAAAGATTGTTTGACGCTTCAACTTTCAAGATCTAAAAGAAAGTCTTACAGGGATTTCTTATGAAGAAAAATGCCAGCTTATTTTCAAAAATTAGATTGAAATTTGGTCAATCAAGAAAAGAAGCAACCTCTCTCACGGGATCGCTAAGAGAGACTTTCTCAGGTGAAATCGAGACCATAAAAAGTCTCTTGGCTAGACATCCATTCTTTAGTGTAGGACTTGCGTTTATAATCGGACTCGTTTTTGGAGGTATTTTGCAGGCTAGAGCATCACAATTTACTGTTCTATCGTTACTAGGAGGTTTCCCACTTGCTATTGTTTATGGGCACTCTCAAGGAATCCCAACAGTATTGTCAATGTTTTCAGTAATAGCGATAGATGGTTTTGTATCTTATGGATTATTGAAACTAATGCGTATATTAGATGAATCTCCAAGAATACAACCCTATCTAGATAAAATCAAGGTTAGGTACGGTGGTAGTTCTCGTCTTTTTATGACATATTCCGGGAGACTTGGAGTACAAGGTGCTTTGGCTGTCTGTACATTTCTCATAGGATGGTGGATAGCAGTAATAATCGCATATTTGATGGATCTCGACACCAAAACAGCTATGGTTGGTATATTCACAGGCCTATTGGCTGGTGGTCTATTATCATGGAGTATCTATGAGGGATTTGTTAGATTCATTCCAGATCCGGCAATTGTTGTTTTAATATTTCTTATAGCATTTTTATTAGCCGGATTTGTTGTTGGTCGACTTTTCAGAAGAATTGGAAAAGAGCCTGCACGCTGATTTCTGTTTGGTAGCGGGGGGCAGATTCGAACTACCGGTTGAGCCCGATTTTATCGAGTATCTCAGGGTTTCTCCGGTCTTTATTCATATGAGCCCTGCGGGTTAAACCTGGTTAGGCTTCTTCATTACGAAGAAACTACCCCACCCCGCTACCCTGCAGTTGAAATGGTGAAAAATAAATGTTTTGCCCTTCTAATCCTGGAATATCTAAATCAGAGTTCAAGAATCTGTATAAGTTAATCGTTCGGCCATTAATTAGCAACACTTATAAGATGTGTACTTTTGTCTGCTCGTAAGCTGGTCTATAGGAGATGGAGGCAGGACTGGTCTATACGGTTTACTGTTACTTGTTCTTATAACTGGCAAAAGTTGAAGAGGTGATACTGTTATGGCTTCTGTTGAAAAGCCTGTTGAGGAAGGGAAGGAATACGAAGTTGAGATCGAAGACCTCAGCAGACGTGGAGATGGACTTGCAAAGATAGAAGGCTTTATAGTTTTCATTCCAGGTACGAAGCCAGGTGACCGTGTTAATATACGAGTTACCCAAGTCCGAGACCGATTTGCAGTTGCAGAAAAGATTTAGAAATTTTCGAAATCGGATAGTTTAATCTCTCCTTACTTTCTTTATTTTTATACGACATAATTTGAGCAATGAAACATCAGATATGGGTATGTTTCCATCTCTTGGAATTGGAGAAAATGTAAGAAAATGTGCAGATAAAATTATTCAAAACATTCAGAGGCCATTCAATTTAGAACGTAGTGAAAAAAGAATTCCCAAGTGGTAATATTGTTAACCGTTCGGATCGGCATTGATGATACCGACTCTAATGAGGGGATGTGTACTACCTACATTGGCGCAGTAATATGTGATAAGCTAAAAGATCAAGGGTTTAATCTAAAACCCTATCCAAAACTAGTAAGATTGAATCCAAACTGGCCTTTGAAGACTAGAGGTAATTGTGCTATTTCCATAGAGGTAACATACAATCCCTCAACATTTAGAGAACTGAAAGAAATTGTGTTGAAAACTGTGGAGCAGCTTGCTGAACTCAAACATGCCTCAACAAATCCTGGAGTAGTCTTCTATTTAGGCAAATCGATACCTGATGAGTTACAAGAATTCTCGAGGAAAGTCATTCAAGGGATTGTAAGAATAGAAGATGCAGAGAGACTTGCTAAAAAAATAGGTGCGGAGTATCACAAATTTAAACTTGGTAGAGGAATCATTGGTGCCTTAGCCGCTATTGGCGAGAGTTTCGAGTTAGACTCAACGTACGAATTACTTGCATACAGAAAAAAAAGTTACAGAGGTACAAAGAGAAACATAGATATCAATAGCGTTATCGAAATGGATAGAAAAACATACCCAAGAACATTCGATAATATAGATCCCAACACAGGGGAGAACAGAATTACTCCTCATACACCTTGTCCAATTCTTTTTGGTATTCGATCCCAAGACCCTGAATCAACCTTAGAAGCATTAAGCATAATCAAATCAAATGAACCAATCGAGAGATTAATTATCTATAAGACCAATCAAGCAACTGATGCACACCTGATATCCACTAAAATTAAAGATCTGAAACCACTTAACTCAGCTATAATAAGCGGGAAAGTATCCGAGACACCTAGAATAATCATTGGAGGACATATAATCTTCTCATTGAGTGACAGCACAGGAGAGATCAATTGTGCTGCTTATGAACCGACAAGAGAATTCAGAAAAATAATAATTAACCTACAGATCGGAGATCGTGTAAAAGTCTATGGAGCAGTAAAAAAGAAGAAAAATATTCCCTTGACTCTCAATCTAGAAAAAATTGAGGTCAAAGCTCTGGCCGAGATTTATATGAAAAAAAATCCAATTTGTATGAATTGTAGTAAAAGAGCAAAATCTAAAGGTAAAGGTCAAGGTTACCGATGTGAGAAATGTGGAAAGGTCTTTCCTCCCGGAAGCGAGAAATATGTAAGAAAATCAAGAGATCTCAAAATAGGTTCGTATGAGGTCCCGCCTAGAGCAAGAAGACATTTGGCTAAACCTTTGATTCGCATAGCACCCTCTAAATAACTATTTTCGATCATCAATTTGAATTATAGAATCACTATCATCAAAAATAGTTATTTTCCACTAATCATTATCATAGTAAGCGTTGAACGAACTTTTTCGAGGCATCTTATTCTCGAAGTGATTATGTCCTTGATTTCTTCCATTGTCTCAGCTTCAACTTTTGCAATTATATCATAGACACCATAGACCACATATGACTCAACAATATGGGGTGTCTCCCTAAGTTGCTTAACTACGGCATCCTCATATCCAATCTCAGTATTTATCAGAACATATGACGCAGGCATAATCATATACCTGTGGATGAGAATTCAATTCACTACACAAAAAGATTTCCCTATATGAATAAAACAACTCCTTTATCTTGAAAGCCGTTGATTCAGCAAATGTTGTATAGGCTGAAATGTGATCTGTTTTAAGGTCTAAATCAGAGGTTTCCATGATATATTATATGGAGGTTAATGAGCTTGCTTAATAATTATCTGACTTCTAAAGATATCAAAAGACTAGATCTTAATTCTGATTATTTAGGTATCTCTACTCTTCAGCTAATGGAAAATGCAGGAAAGAGTTTAGCAACTGAAATAACTTCTAGATTCAAATCAGAATCAAGAATTTTAGTTCTCGCGGGGACTGGCAGAAACGGAGGAGATGGAATGGTGTCAGCGAGACATCTTGCTTCCCTAGGCTATAATGTAAGCACATGGCTTATTGGTTCTGAATCTAACATTAAAGATGAAGCAGTAAAATGTAATTGGCAAACCATAAGACGAATGAAATCTAGCATCGACACCAAGATCATTACGGACTCAACACAACTCGAAAATATTGACGTTGATGTAGTAATAGACGCTCTTCTAGGAGTTGGTTTTCGAGGTAAACTAAGACAGCCAATTCTTGAGGCTGCAAGAGTTTTGAATAAGAGTAAATCTTTCATCATATCAGTAGATGTTCCAACAGGTTTTGATGCAGATAACGGTGAAGTAGATAGTGATGTTGTCAAAGCAAATCTAACAATTACTTTTCATAAGCAGAAATATGGATTTGCAAAGGGAAAAGACTATTTGGGTGACATCAAAGTCGTATCGATTGGAATCCCGCCCGAGGCGGAAATATATGTGGGACCTGGAGATGTAGAAACATGTTTGGGAGAAAGATCTCCATATTCCAAGAAAGGAGATTTCGGACGCCTACTTGTCATAGGTGGAAGTGAAGTCTATACGGGAGCACCAGCACTTGTAGGTCTAGCTGCACTTAGAGCTGGAGCAGATTTGGTATATGTGGCAGCGCCTGAAAAGACAGCTGAAGCAATCTCCACTATATCACCAAATCTTATAACAATCAAGATGAGTGGAAAACATTTCAATCAGAGTAATTTGGCAGAACTCGAAAGTATTATTCGTAAAGCTGATGCTGTGGCTTTAGGACCTGGAATGGGATTACATAAAGAATCTTCTAGGGCAACAAGGAGTCTAATTAAAAGATTGCAAGAACTTAAAAAACCTACACTGATTGATGCGGATGCATTAAAATTTCTTACCACCTCAATTAGCAAAATGAATTTCCCAGTGATTCTTACACCCCATGTAGGAGAATTCGAATCACTAACTTCTAGAAAGGTATCAAATGAACTCGAAAACAGAATTATGGAAGTGAAGAAATTTGCCAAGCAAATAAATGCTATTGTATTTCTCAAAGGAAAAGTTGACACAATTTCTGATGGTTCTCGAGTTAGACTTAATTTTACAGGGAATCCCGGCATGACCGTTGGAGGAACAGGAGACATACTTTCTGGTATCATCGCTTCACTATTAGCTCAAGGATGTAATCCATTTGAATCTACAATTGCTGGGGCCTTCATAAATGGTGCAGCAGGCGATTTTGCATATGAAAAAAAGGGTTTTCATCTATTATCTACGGATCTTTTAGACGAGATCCCTAGAATTATGATAGATCCGATGAGCCACAGAGATGTAAAGTTCCTTGGATGCTAAAAGACCAAGAGTAAGAATTTACGTATATCTTATGGAACAAGATGATCCCAGAAAATGTACTTCTTCAAAGCTGGTTAGATTTAATCTTGCAAAAGCTATACGTTCTTTATCACAGATACCTAGACGATCAATAGTTCTCAATCCCCTTGCAAAAAAAACACTATTGCCTTCTGATCGGGAACATTTTCTCCATGGAGGTTTAGTGGCTATTGATTGCTCATGGAATAAGGCCAATAATGTTTTAAAATCAAATTATCCTGGATTAAACAGGCGTCTACCTCTACTTTTAGCCGGTAATCCAGTGAGTTATGCCAAACTTGAGAGACTAAGTTCAGCGGAAGCTCTAGCTGCAAGTTTGATAATTACAGGATTTAACGATCAATGCAGAGAAGTATTAGATTTATTCAAATGGGGACACACTTTCTT
>JBAUBP010000363.1:0-1876 GCA_049676905.1 Bathyarchaeia archaeon | reverse complement strand
AAAGATCTCTTTAAGAAATCTGTCATGCAACTGTTACTAGTACACTTACTAGATTTGGCTCGTCACTTATAGTCACATGTTTGTAGCTTTTATAGCCCGCATCTCAGTAATCTTACATAGAAGTTCTGGCAAGTTGACTCCAGTTTTGGAGCTTATCTCTAATATTTCCTCAGTATCGAATATTTTATGGGTTTCTTCAAGTACCTTGTCCAAGTGTTCACGCGTCGCAATATCGATCTTATTGATGCATATTAGAACGGGGACTCCACTGAGTTGTTTATCCATGATTTTGCGAGCGGCCAAGACTTTTCTTTTCACGATTTCAATCTTATCGCTGCCGTCTACAAACAGAAGAATTAGATCCGAATTTGCTAGTTCACTCAAGGTAGTGTGGAACGCGTTTAGAAGCAGAGGACTGAGGTCTTCTATGAATCCAATTGAGTCAATAATTATGAATGAATCGGCTGTTTTTCTTTGTGAAGAAGTTGAGACTTTTCGTGCAAATGTGGATAGCGTAGTGAAGGGGCCCATGCCTGTTTCCTTTGATTCTGAAGCCAGTTTGTTGAATAGGGTAGTTTTCCCACTTTGAGTGTAGCCTGTCAAAGCCACGATTCGAAATCCAGCTTTTCCTCGGTACTCGCGAAGATGAGTTTTCTTCGATCTTATTTCTCGGAGTAGACTTTCGATTTTGCTTATTCGTTTGCGTGAGGCTGATTCATAGGCTTTGTAGGGGTACTCGCCTGGACCTCCTCCACCCACTTGCTCGCCAGCAATCCCTTGCATCCTAACCGCTTCTCTACCCCAAGAAAATGTGTAGCGCAATCTGGCTAATGCCACTTGAAGCTTGGCCTCTTTTGTAGCGCTACGTTTTTCGAAGATTTCGAGAATGAGTAAATTTCTATCGAGAACGCGAATTGTATCACCAAGTTTCTTTTTTATTCGGAATATTTGGCCAGCAGAAAGTTGTTGAGTAAAGATCACAACCTCAATTGAATCTTCTTCGACGGCCCTTCTGATCTCGTCAAGTTTTCCTTTGCCTATGTAAAAAGCAGGATCAATGGCTTCGCGATGTTGTGTAATTTGGCCGATTACATTATAGTTGGCAGCCTTAGCGATATCACTTACTTCACTTATTCGTGATTCATGTCTGGGTATAATACACTCTACAAGAAGGGTTTTCAGATACTGCACAGCCTTATGAGATAAACACTATTCCATCTTTGTCATATGGGATTATCATATTTAGGTAGCGCGCGTACGCACATATTCTGTCTGAATGAATAGATTATCTGCTATCTCGACGTTTAGTTTAGCTAGCTTGTTAAATTTTCTTCTGTCTACCGCTTAAAGAAGCTTTTCGGTATGGGCCTCTTGTTCTCTTTCTAGACTTGTTTCTTCTTTCTTTTTCTATTGTGAGGTTATTCTCAATTTCACGCTTTTCATTCAATTCATTTACGGATTTGTACTTTGACCGCGTGCGTTTCATCTATATCTAGTCCCATACTACTCATAACTATAAGGTTAAAATTTTCTACTTTAACTATTTCTATAATTTTCTCTTCTGTTAGTGCAAGGTAAAAGAAATATAATTGCCTACAATTCGCCACATTCGTTAAGGGTAATATTTTATTATAGTATATCATATCTTGGAATGATTTGAGATGGTAAGGGTTTGCCCTGTTTGCCATAGTAGAAGGATCGATGTCTGGCTTGGACGGGGATGTGGAAACATGTACAAATGTTTGGATTGTGGCTTTCAAGGAGTTATCTTTATCGAGGTAGACGAAGAAACAGCCCAAGAATTATCGAAAGAAAAACAGCAACCTCATTAGCGCGCGCTATTCTACGTTACGAGAAGATCTATGCCACCATGGGG
>JBAUBP010000362.1:0-14010 GCA_049676905.1 Bathyarchaeia archaeon | reverse complement strand
CCTTAGAAGAGTGGGAGTCCGTTCGGAAAATTTTCGAATTACATATGTCAAAGATCTTACAAGAATGGACCTTTTATCTGACTCATAAGCCGGAACGCTGCCAAGACATCTCAACTCAATTTTCGTATCTTCAGCTTGTTCATTGAATTCGTCGACAATTCTCTTGAGTCCACCAAATATTACTTCAGGTGAGAGCTGGGGAGGCGTACGCATATCAATTTCCGCATCACACTCTGATGGAATCATACTCGAAGATTCCCCTCCAGAAATTTTAGTTAAACACGAGGTGATGGAATAGAAGCGACTTTCAACATTTTCTTCTTTGAAATGTTTTTCTCGAATTTCTCTCCAATTTTCATAGACTTTTTCGATTGCATTATCAGAAAGCCATGGAGCTGATGAATGACCTGTAGAAGTCTTACATTTCAGCAGAAGATGCAGGCTTCCTTTGTAGCCTATGGTCACATTCCAAGCTCGGCTCGGTTCGCCGAAAATCGCGTAATCTGTTTGAATTTCATCTTCGATCAATTGTTTAACCCC
Organism: Bathyarchaeia archaeon; assembly: GCA_049676905.1. Lineage (GTDB taxonomy): Archaea > Thermoproteota > Bathyarchaeia > 40CM-2-53-6 > RBG-13-38-9 > RBG-13-38-9. The sequence goes on along the minus strand of JBAUBP010000362.1, from coordinate 13,470 downwards.
TTTTCCTTGGCCTTCTTCATCTACTAAGCATGCTAAGATTATTTTTCCATTAGGGTCGTGAATTTTTGATGCCCCCATTATCATACTTGCGAGAGGGGTTTTCGCGTCAACAGCACCTCTTCCGAAGAGGTGATCTCCTTCGAGTTTCACTTCGATTTCTCCTGGAACTGTATCCATATGACCACACAAGAGTAAGGTTGGAGATCCGCTTCCACGTGTTCCGATCACATTTCCTACTTTGTCTATAGAAACTTCGAATTCGTTTTTTTGGAGTTCCCCAGCAAGATATTCAGCTATATCTGTTTCTTCACCACTCGGGCTGTAAAGCCTGAGCATTTCGGTTAATAGATCAACCTCTCGGGTTGGCATTTTCTTCCTCCGAGATGACTTGATCAAACGATTCTATGACCATATCAAGTTGTTCTTCCGAGATGACTAATGGTGGCAGAAAACGGACTATATTTCTTCCAGCATCTAAGGCTAAAATGCTTTTACGTATCAATCCGCGCAAGATATTAAGGACATCAAATCTGAATTCAACACCTATCATCATCCCCATGCCTCGAACCTCACGAATAATTTTGTGTTTATTTTGTAGTTCACTTAGTCTAGTCATAAAATGACCACCAAGTTTTGAGGCTCTCTCTGGAAGTCGCTCTTCTATTAGCACATCGATTGCAGCTGACGCTGCAGCACAAACAAGTGGATTTCCACCAAATGTTGTCGAGTGCTCACCAAGTCTAAATGATGACATTATCTCAGGTCTTGCAACGGTTATTCCGAGAGGAAGCCCTCCCGCAACAGATTTGGCTAGACACATAATATCAGGAGTGATATCAGAGTGTTCACAGGCGAACACTTTACCAGTTCGACCAAAACCTGTCTGCACCTCATCTGCAACCATAATAGTTCCTTTTTCATCGCAGATCTGCCTTACATCTTTCATATATCCCTTGGGTGGGATCTTAACTCCTCCTTCTCCTTGGATCGGTTCAACAATTACAGCCGCTGTATTTTCGGACAATGCTTCCTCAAGTTTGGTGATTTTCCCGTAGGGTACATGCTTGAATTCAGGCACTAATGGTAAAAATGGTTCTCGGTATTTTCTATCCCATGTGGCCGATAGCGCACCCATGGTTTTTCCATGGTACGAATTCATCATTGCAATGATCTCTTTTTTGCCTGAAAATTTTCTTGCCAATTTAATTGCACATTCAACTGCCTCTGCACCACTATTCGAGAGGAAAGCTTTCTCCAAACCTTTGGGCAGTATCTTAATGATTTTTTTCAAAAATTCTGATCTTGAATCGTTATATAATGAGCCGTGACAGGAAATGAGAATTTCTGATTGACGTTTTATTGCTTCTACAATTTTTGGATGGCAATGCCCTAATATTGAGACACCATAACTCCCAGTACAGTCAATATATTTTTTGTTATTTATGTCCCAGAGATTTGCTCCTTGACCCTTGACAATTATTAGATCCTTTTTTGCGTAAACATTAGCCAAGTGTTTTTGTTCTAATTCAAGTATTTCAGTTTCATTCATTTCTCTATCACAGTGCCGCATTTCTCTTCTATGGATAATGTTATTGGAGACGATTCTAGTCCAGGTGCGATAGCTACTTTCTTAACTCCAAGATTGATGGCTTCTATAGCTGCATAGATTTTAGTTATCATTCCAGGACCTATTCTTCCAAGTGCATCCTTGGCTTCAATAAAATTGAGTTTTGGTATGAGTTTTCCGTCAAGTTCAAGTCCTTTCACATCTGTCAAGAGAATTAACATATCTGCTTTTATTTCACCAGCCACATTGGCAGCCATTCGGTCTCCATCCGTGTTTAAGGGTTCGAACTCTGATCCGATTGCTATTGGAGCTATGACCGGTGTGTATTGATTATTTATGAGCAAGTTGAGAAGATTTGAATTTACTTCGCTGATCTTACCAGTATATCCTCCTTCGATGATTCTTTTTCGTCCTCTCTCATCTAAGATTATTAGCTGTTTTTTTCTATTGGCTTTTGCCAGAGAACCATCTAAACCTGAAAGCCCGACAGCATTTACTCCCTGACGCTGTAGGGCAATCACTATTTCTTTGTTTATCTTTCCAGCCATGACCATAGTGAAGATTTCTACCGTCTCTCTGTCTGTATATCTACTCCTGAAACCTTCTGGAGAAACAACAAATTTCTGCTCTTTTCCAAGCTTTGTTGCCATTTGGGTTACTTTTGCTCCACCGCCATGTACTATGATAATTTTATGATTCTCTGCAACTTTTTTAATATCTTGAACAAAGTTTTCCGAAACGCCTTTTTCGAGGGTGCTACCTCCAAGTTTCACTACAATGATCATTTTGAACTACACCGGGTATATCGTAGGAGTCGAAATTCCAGTTCTCTCGTCAACACCAAGCATTATATTTAGACATTGTACCGCCTGACCTGATGCCCCTTTTACGAGATTGTCTATCGCACTTAACAAAACTAATCTGTTTACGTGTGGATCTATCTCAAATCCTATGTCACAGAAGTTTGATCCTGTGGTAACTTTTGGATCCGGCAATTGGTGTAAACCTTTTTTGTCTTTTACTAGACGAATGAAGGGTTCTTGACCATACATTGATCGATACATTTTCCATAGATCTGGCAAGGTCAAATCTTTTCTTGGGTATGTATGGATAGTAGTTAAAATCCCGCGAATCACAGGTAGAGCATGGGGTGTAAAGGATATTCTCGGTTCAGTTTTGGTCAGTAATGAAAGTTCTTGTTCTATCTCAGGAATATGACGATGACCTACAACTTTGTAAGGTCTGATTCCGCTTGCTCGTTCAGGATGGTGGGAGACTTTTGTTGGTACGTTCCCTGCGCCTGAAGATCCAATTTTTGCATCTACAACAATTCTGTTAGGTTCAATAATGTTCTCTTTAATTGGAGGTGCAAGTGCTAGAATGGTTGCAGTCGACATACATCCTGGACAGGCGACGAGTTTTGCTTTCTTGATTTCTTCACGGTGGAGCTCTGGAAGACCATATACAGCGTCTTTTAGAAATTCAGGATGTGGGTGCGTCCATCCATACCATTTCGGATAGCAATTGGGATCTTTTAGCCTAAAGTCTGCTCCTAGATCAATGACTCTTAATCCGGTTTCTAAGATTTTTGGAACAATTTCTGCTGAGGTGCCATGTGGAATTGCTATGAACACCAAATCGGAATTTGCAGTTATTGCGGAGATATTTAAAGGAGAAAATTTAAGGTCAGTATAACCACGCAGATTTGGGTGTATTCGATGAACGTATTCATCGATATGAGTTCTTGAGACGATCAGGGAAATTTCTACTTTTGGATGTATTAATAGTTCTCGTATCAGTTCCCCTCCGGCGTAGCCTGAACCACCTATTATAGAAATCTTCAATTTTACTTCCTCATTTTTTGTATTGCAAAATCTAATATCAATCCAGGTATATCCACACCAGTTGCTGGAACACTATTTCTGAACTCAGTAGTATAATTCACCTCATGTATCGTTAAGCCATTTTCGCTTTCCATCATGTCAACACCGTATACTCCTTCACCAAATACTTCGGCGGCTCGAAGGGCAAGTTCTTCCATATTACTTGTTATTTTGCAGGATTCTACATGTCCTCCTCTCGCTGTATTCGTTCGCCAATCATCTTTTGGCGCGTATCTGTATATCGCTGCTACAACAGAGTTGCCTATAACAAAGCATCGTATATCCCTTGAGGGACGCCGAATCATTTCTTGAATATAATATATTTGATAGAGTGGAAACATGTTTTCTCGATCTTCTAGAATAGCTTTAGCTGATTCAATATCTCTTAAAGGTGCTACGAGCCTTCCCCAACTTCCTATTATGGGTTTAAGAACTGCGGGATATCCTATCTCATCAAGAGCTTTTAGGGCTGATTCAATACTAAATGCAACGACTGTACGCGGAGTTGGAATATTTGCTTCCTCAAGTTTGATTGATGCTAACAATTTATTTCCACATGCTGATGCAATCTTAGAAGAGTTAATTACAGTTATTCCCTTGTTTTCCAAAAGAGATGTGCAATGTACACTACGAAAGTAACTCAAACATCTCTGTAAGACTATTTCCTCGAAGAGCTCTTCCTGATCCATCTTGTTAATATTAAGGTAGAGTTTCTCTGAATCGTGAAGTCCCAATCTTAATGATTTTCTTTTTGCGGCTTCAATCAGGAGACGCTCCTCGGGCCTTAATTGATCATAAAGCATCCCGATGGAGCCGGTCAATTATTCTCCCCAATCTTCTTTCTCTTTTGTGACTTCGGTTAATTCAATTTCTCCTGATGGTTTTTTCTTAACTTGTAGTTCGAGACCACAGTCTGGACATACAACAATTTCACCATCCAAGGCATCGCTTGGAACCTGAACATCAGCTGAACAGTCTTGACATTTATAATCTGGCAATACACCACCTCAAATGCTCTATGGAAGAGCCTATACGCCTATTAAATATTACGGTGTAAAAAGCCGAATTCATTACACATAATGCACAATATGTACGTTTTATATATCAATAAGCATGTAATTCGTAATAAATTAATATAATGAAGTACATACCTAATTAAACAGCCATCCGACAATCGTTAAATTAGTTTCAGAACTACAATCATATTGGGGAGCAGCATTGGACGAGATAGATCAAGAGATGATCGACATTTTGAAGCAGGATGGCAGAGCATCATATGTCGATATTGCAAAGAAAACAAGATTATCAGAGGGCGCAGTCAGGAAAAGAATTTCAGCATTATTACAAGCAGGCGATATTAAAAAATTCACTATTGAACTAGGATTTAAAACAGGAGCAAGAGCAATAACACTTCTTTCAATAAATCCCGTATACCCAACTTCAAAAATATCACAAAAACTCGTAAAGCTCTCAAATGTGGAAACAGTTCACGAGGTTACAGGTCAATATGACATAGTCGTAACAATATCAGCGTCAAGTATTACTGAAGTGAATCGCTGTATCGAAGAAATCAGAACTGTAGAAGGCGTATCAAATACAAATACAATGATCATTCTACGCGAATGGTAAACAGTTTTGAGCGTGAATTTTATAAAAGAAAATCTTTTAAGCTTATTGATATCTACGCATTCAGACTTTATTATTGGATCACAAGGATTGTGAGATAAAAACTAATGACAGGTAAATGCTCAGAATGCGATGGAGAGATTAAAATTCCAAAAGACGCTGTAAATGGTGAAATAGTCGCATGTCCCGATTGTGGCCTTGAATTCGAACTATCTATTGAATCGGATGGAAAATGTAATCTTAAAGTTGCCGAGGTCGTCGGTGAAGATTGGGGAGAGTGAGACGCCTTCTTTGGCGCGAACTTTTTCAATAATTTTTGACAGGACTCGTTGGGAAGAGAAAGCCCTAATAAAAGCTGCAAAGCGAAAAAGAATCAAAATCAATCTTATCGACGCCAAGAACACATCATTCGACATTAATTCTGAAGACCTTACAGAACCTTATGGTGACATTGTTCTTCAAAGATGCATTAGCTACTTCAGAGGATTACACGTCTCAGCAATTTTAGAAAGGAAGGGTATGAAAGTAGTGAACTCTTTTGATACGACTTCAATCTGTGGGAATAAGATGCTGACTTCCTTAGCCCTTTCAAAAGCTAAAGTCCCAACACCAAAGACGTTTGTCGCATTTACACCTGAAACAGCTTTAGAAACATTAGATGAAATTGGATATCCCGCCGTAATAAAACCGGTCATTGGAAGTTGGGGCAGATTAGTATCACCAATCAGAGACCGAGCAACAGCAGAGGCTATTCTAGAACATAGAGAGCAAATGGGCAATTCATTACTTCAAATTCATTATATTCAGGAGATGGTAAAACGTCCACCAAGAGATATCAGAACAATTGTTGTGGGCGATGAGATTACTGCAGCAATTTATCGCAGTTCACCCTCAGGTTCCTGGAGAACCAATGTGGCTCTTGGAGCAACGACAACTGCATGTCCGATTACTTCCGAACTCGAGGACGCCGTGTTGAAAGCCGCAAATGCTGTTGGAGGCGGCATCCTGGCCGTAGATTTGATGGAAAGTCCCAAGGGAAATGTTGTGCATGAGATCAATTCAACAATAGAATTCCGCGGAGCTGAATCCGGAACAGGTGTCGATATAGCTTCGAAGATATTAGAATATTTGACCAAAATATCCAAGAAGTAATTATTGAAATCGTAACGATTTGTTAAAAAAAATAAGCTATAACAAATACTGGCTCGAAGAAGACTTATCACAGAATTAAAGATCTATATCCCTATCAGATTTTGGCAAGAAGGATTAGAAATGAGTGACAAGGTTGTTTTAGCTTATTCTGGTGGACTTGATACATCTATTGCAATTAAATGGATAATAGAGAAATACGGTTATGATGTAATAACGCTCACAATTGACGTAGGCAGTGAAGAAGAAATCGATTCCATTAGAGAACGTTCACTAAAATCAGGAGCCATTAAACATTATTCTATTGATGCAAAAGAAGAATTCGCAAACGACTATGTATATGCTGCAATCAAAGCTAATGCACTCTATCAAGACCAGTATCCCATATCAACGGCTTTATCCAGACCACTCATTGCCTCCAAACTAGTTGATATTGCCAAAAAGGAAAAAGCTATCGCGGTTGCTCATGGCTCTACAGGAAAAGGAAATGACCAAGTAAGATTCGACGTCACAATAGCTTCTCTTGCACCAGAACTAAGAATAATAGCACCTATCAGAGAATGGAAACTCTCACGTGAAGAAGAGATCAAGTACGCAAAACAACACAATATTCCTGTTTCAACAAAACCAGAGACCCCCTATAGCATCGATGAAAATATTTACGGCCGTTCTATTGAATGTGGCGTACTTGAAGATCCCTCTACTGAGCCACCTGAAGAAATCTTTAAGTTAACGACATCTCCCGAGAAATGTCCGAATGACCCCGAGTATATAACATTGGGATTTGAGAGAGGCTTACCCAAATCATTAGATGGCTCAAAAAAAACCCCAGTTAGATTGTTGGAAGAGGTAAGTCACAGAGCCGGCAGAAATGGGGTTGGCCGAATCGATCACATAGAGGATCGTTTGGTTGGGATTAAATCACGCGAAGTATACGAATGCCCTGCGGCAATGGTTCTAATCGCGGCACACAAAGATCTTGAAAAATGTGTACTGACCCGACACGAGCTTGCTTTTAAAAAATTGGTAGATATTCAATGGACTGTGGCGGCTTACAATGGATTATGGACGGATCCTTTAATGGATGATTTGAAAGCTTTCATAGACAAAACTCAGGAAAGAGTCAACGGTACTGTCAAGCTCAAACTTTTCAAAGGAAACTGTCGCGTAGTAGGCAGATCTTCACCTGATTCTCTCTATAGTCGAAAATTGGCAACATATGAAGCGGACACCACATTTGATCAAACAAAAGCAATTGGATTTATCGAACTTTGGGGATTACAAACAAAAGTAGCAAACATAGTCAAGCGAGATAATCAAGAATAAGAATTTCATTATAAATTTTTTAACACAAAAATTCAAGTTCAAAAATTCCTAAGACACTTCAGAAGATAATATATTGAAATTAACCTCCTTTCGATAACCATCGAAAGGTTGATAAAACAGACACTGAAGTTACTCTAACACAAAAAATGGCAGATGAGGTTGGATCGATGCCGAAACAATTCTATATAAAATTCGAAACCCCAAAAGAGATCGCTGAGAAAGCTCTCCAAATGGTTCAGATGGCCAAAGATACTGGAAAAATCAGAAAAGGAACTAATGAAACTACAAAAGCGATTGAAAGAGGAATAGCAAAACTAGTCGTCGTAGCAGAAGATGTTGAACCACCACAGATTGTAGCACATCTTCCTATTTTATGTGAAGAAAGAAAAGTGAACTACCTATATGTTCCAAACAAACTGGATTTAGGAAAATCGGCTGGGGTGGATGTCGGTTCTGCTGCAATAACCATAGTAGAACCAGGAGAAGCATCAGAACCACTCAAAGCATTAATCAGTGAATTAGAAAAATTATCGAAAGGTGGTGCGAAGAGTACTTGAGCCGAGCCTCAGCGAGACATTCTAGGGAGTCAGTTGAGGAAGCCCCGACACCCGCCGAAATAACTCAAATAGTTGGCAGAACAGGCGTAACTGGCGAAGTTATGCAAGTACGAGTAAGAATTCTCGAGGGTAGAGATAAAGGTAGAATCATAACAAGAAACATAAAAGGTCCAATAAGAATCGGCGATACTTTAATGCTCAGAGAAACCGAAAGAGAAGCTAAGAAGATCCGCTAGAGAGGCAGAAAAAGTGCCACGTTCATTTGCATGTTCCTTTTGTGGAAAAAAATATCCACCAGCATCTGGAACCTCTTACATAAGAAATGATGGATCAATACTCTATTTCTGTTCATCAAAGTGTAGAAAGAGCCAATTAAAGTTACGAAGAGATCCCAGAAAACTCAAGTGGACAGAGCACTACGCTGACCAGAAGAAATAATTTTACCTAATAGGGATAGCCCTTGACGGAGAAAACACTCCTTCTAATAAAACCTGAGGGAGTAATGCGAGGACTTATAGGAGAAGTAATAGCAAGACTCGAGAAAAAAGGACTCAACATTGCAGGAATCAAATTACTCAAAATGTCCAAGAGTCAGAGTGAAGCTTTATACTCAATGCATAAAACGAAAGATTTCTTCCCCAAGTTACTTGATCACATGACTTCATCACCGATCATTGTCATGGTTATAGAGGGGCCAAATGTAGTAAGCATTATTAGAGCAATGATTGGCGCAACAGATCCACAGGACGCTGCTCCAGGCACTATCAGAGCTGAATTCGCATTAAATAAAACACAAAACATAGTTCACGCCTCGGACAGCTCAGAAAATGCCACTAGAGAAATTTACATTTTCTTCAACCAAGAAGAAATAATCAGCTACGAAAAACCTACTGAAATAGAGTTTCTCATAGGAAAGATAAGAGAGAAGTAAAGATATTCTTCAATTTAATCAGAGAACATCTCAAGATAATACTTAAAGCACATATTCCCAAAGGATAATAGAGGAGTTACATACATTGTCAATACGTCAGCCTATTGTCGTGGTACTAGGCCATACGCCATTTATGCGATAGCTAACTTGGCGGGTCAAGTAGACCACGGTAAAACAACACTACTAGACAAGATAAGAGGCACATCTGTAGCAAAGAGGGAACCTGGCCAGATAACACAATGGATCGGTGCCAGTCTGCTTCCTACTAAGAACATATTAGAGGTATATGGTAAAACCCTTCAAAAATTTAAATTTAAAGTCGAAATACCCGGTCTACTATTTATCGATACACCCGGTCACGAAAGTTTCTCCAATTTACGGCGTCGAGGAGGCTCCGCTGCCGATATCGCCATCCTAGTAATTGACTTGAACGAAGGGGTACAACCTCAGACCGAAGAATCATTAGAGATACTCAAGACACGTAAGACTCCATTTGTAATAGCTGCGAATAAAATTGATGCAGTACCAGGTTGGAAAAAACCCCCTAACGAGACAATAGGCAATAGCTTCCTTAATCAGTCTCCTGAAATACAGAGAGAGATCGATAACCGAATCTATAGAATTATGGGTTCACTGTCAAAATTCGGATTTAATTCTGATAGATTTGACAGAATCAAAGATTTTACAAAAACTATTGCAATAATTCCAACAAGCGCAAAGATAGGCGAAGGAATCCAAGAACTACTTGCAATCGTAGTTGGATTGACAGAGGCATTTATGAAAAAAAATCTTGTAACTACTCGAGGACCAGCAAAGGGAACCGTCCTCGAAGTTAAAGAAGATACTGGTCTTGGGACAACTATTAACGCAATAATATATGATGGGATTCTTAATGTTGACGATAATATAATTCTAGGGGGAAAAGATGGACCAATAATCACAAGCATCAGAGCTATTCTAGTTCCTAAACCTCTAGACGAGATAAGAGATCCACGAGACAAGTTTTCAAATGTGGATAATGTGAAAGCAGCTGCTGGAATCAAGATAGTCGCCCCTGATTTAGAGAAAGCAATTGCTGGTTCTTCAATATATTCAGTGCCACCGAATGAATCTCCAGAAAGTTATGCAGATCTAGTTAAAGAAGAGTTTCAAAGACTGCGGATAGAGACTGATAAAAACGGTATCGTACTAAAAACCGATACTCTCGGAGCTCTTGAAGCAATAATAGCTTCTCTTGCCAATTCTGGAATAGCCATAAGACTCGCTGATATAGGAGACATTTCAAAACGAGATATCGTTGAGACAGAGATAGTAAGAGATAAAGATCCTATCTTGGGAGTAGTCTTAGGATTCAATGTTAAACTTCTGCCCGATGCGAAAGAAGAAGCGACAAAAAGGAATATCCCGATTATCCAGAAACAAATCATTTACGATCTTCTTGATGGCTATATGAGATGGGCGGAAACTGAAAGAGCCTCAAGAGCAAAGATGGAATTAGATCAACATACTAGACCTGGAAAAATGCGTGTTCTCCCAGGCTTTGTTTTCAGACATAGCAAACCCGCCATTTTCGGTGTCGAGGTATTAGGTGGAACTATGAAAAAGAATTACCCTCTAATCAACAAAGATGGAAAGAAAATTGGAAGTGTTCTAAGACTACAAGATAAAGGTCAAGATATTGACCAATCGACTTCCGGAATGCAAGTAGCTGTTTCAGTAGATAAAGCAGTAATTAACAGAAACATATTTGAAAATGACATTCTCTACACCTCAGTTCCCGAACATTCAGCCCGAGACCTATCAACAAAACTCAGAAATGAGTTAAGACCAGACGAATTGCAAATCCTTGATGAGATAACAGAGATAATGCGAAAACAAGATCCCCTATGGAACATGTAGAAATATAACATATTATAAGCTCATATTCACACACACGACAGATTAATATGGTGGTCAACAAAGGTAGTAAAATACTCCATGGAAAGAGTCGATATTAGATGGCAAAATTCAAATTGAGCGTATCTGAACCTAAGACTGGAAAGGCATCCACATCAGAATTAGAAGGCCCCAAGGCAAAACCACTTCTTGGAAGAGCAATAGGCGAAACAGTTGACGGTTCAACGATCGGGATAAGTGGAAAGAAAGTTATGATCACAGGAGCTAGTGATAAAGACGGCATACCACAAAGAGCTGACGTCCATGGTGGAGGAAAAAAACAAATAATCCTCACGCGAGGCATCGGATTCAGGGCAAAGAATGCTCATAAAGAGAGAAAACTTGTCCGAGGGCGAATGATTACTGAGGAGACATATCAGGTAAATCTCACAATTATAGAACCCGAATCAAGCATGAAAAGTTCAGACTCCCAGAAAGAAAGCAAAGGTAAGAATTGAAATGAAGACAAAGATGATTTATGAAAAAAACAATCCCGTCCTAAAACGAAAAGAAATCAAAGTGGAGATCACACATGAAAAAGGAGGAACACCAGACAGGATAGCTATTAGGGATTTCTTAGCTTCTCAGCTTAAGGAAAAACCTCAAAACCTATACATAATCAAAGTCGAAGGAAAGACCGGTTCAGATAGTTCTGTCTGCCAAGCAGAAATTTATGAAAGTAAAGAATTGGCAGATGAGATTCTCCCTGAACATATTAGAACAAGAAATTTGCCACCCGATAAACGTGAAACTAAACAAAAACCTAAAGCCAAACCTGAAGAAACAAAGAAAGAAAAACCAGAACCAACTAAAACTTCAGAAAAGGCTAAAACCAAAAAATAAGAGAAAAATAATAGCCAGTGATCTAGATTGAGCGAGAAAGCAGAAAAAAAATCCAAAAAAACCAGACCTAGCTTAAGTACACTATACGACTATAGTTATGAAAAGAAAAACATTAAACTGAAAAACAGAAAATGTCCAAGGTGCGCCAACATAATGGCACACCATACTAAGACGAAACAACGTTGGACGTGTGGATCCTGCAATTTCACAGATTACATTAAATCTCAATCTTGATCCGAATCACAAATCATAGCATCAATAATCGAATTCGCAAGCTGTTTACTTTCGCTATTCACCTTCACAACAGTTATTCCAGCCCTTGGAGGCTGGCCATAAACTACGATCGATTTTTTCGGGGCTTCCAAGATAGCTGGCAGAGTGAGGAGATCTTCTTCTCCTTTAACAATCAATATTGATCCTTCATGTTTTATTACCTCAGAAACAGTTTCCCATACTATATGACTCAGAGTTCCAGGTTCATTTTCGACCAGAAAAATTCGACTCCCATGAAAATCATCCATACCGGTTTCCTTGCGCATCTCTTTCCCATCAACAATCTTAATCCAAGAATCCTCTCCAGCTTTTATCGCATTTCTTGAAACTGCATCTCCTACACATATGACTCTCGGAGGATTCTCCCGCATAACAATTTTCTTGAGATTCTTCATATTCTGCTCTTCGTCACCAGTTAAAAGTTCGCCCATAGGTACCTTGAGCAAGGCTCTAAGTTTACGAGTTAGGATTAACCTAGCCAAACTTGACTCTCTTCCGAAATGATCCGATAATATTTAGCTAGACTTTACCGAACCCGGATAGCATATTTTCCAGGATTTTTCGCATCAATTTTTTTTCCGATTTCTGACTTTTCTGGATTAATTATTACGAGCAAGCCTGACCAATCATCACTGAGATTGGAGGACTTGCAGTTTGGACAAATATTACCCATACTTATAAAACGACAGTTTCTGCATGCTTTCTCCTTAGCCAATCCTAACCCTTCTCTTCTTTTTCTTTTTTCAAGGCCTCTTCTATCCATTCAAACTTCCCTAGAAATGGCTGACGCATAGTTAGGCCAATCTTCCCACTGACTCCTCCTTTAGGGAATCCCACAGCAATAATCCTAGCCTTCACACGATCTCCTTTGCTAAGTGTCCGACGAGTCTCTTTTCCAGACAAAACGCCATGTTTCTCATCAAAGCTGATAAAGTCATCAATTATCTGTGAAACATGAACAAGAGCATCCTCAGGGCCAATCCTAATGAATGCACCAAAATCTGTGATTTCAACAATTTCACCCATAACTATCTCTTGTAACTCTGGATAGAAAGTTAAAAGTTGAAACTCGACCTTATGATAGGTTGAGCCATCGCCTGGCAGAATTCTGCCAACGGGGGCTACGTTAACATCGATTACCGATATAACATATCCTAACTCTTCCTCGATCATATTTTCATATTTTAGTCTGACTTGTTCTTTGGCAACTCTTTTTATTGCACCGCCAAATTTCTCTGGCGGAATTCTCACGATATCTTCCATTGTCAATACTCTGAACATTAATCTAATTCAACCCCATATTCTGAAGTCACTTCGAACTAACCACCACATTTTAATGGAAATCCCTCTAGCTCAACTCTGGAGTGACCCCTTACATAG
>JBAUBP010000361.1:0-2688 GCA_049676905.1 Bathyarchaeia archaeon | reverse complement strand
TCCATACACTGCAGATTGAAAAGAATGTGGCGACGGCTTGTGACGCACGCGCGTAAAAAATCATAATATATGATAAAAAATGGTGTAAGAGCGAATCATATGAACTACGTGACTAGAATTCACCGAGACTTTAGTTTTAGACGTTTCTTATGTACCAGAGAACTCTTATGAACGCGCTCTATTCGCTTCCAAACATTATCTCCCATTGGCTTGAAAACTTTTCCACAGGAAAGACACTTACGCTTCTTCTTAGGGGTTGACATGATCAATCGAGAAAGAATAAGGCACATTGATTTATCTGTCTTTGGGTCCACAAACGCTTATTGGAGCTCCTGAAAAAGTCACATTTGCTTTTTGGATAATCCAAACTGGAAATCATAGCTAGCTAAGACATAATTGTGAAATAATAGCGTTTCGAGTTGATGATTGGTCTAGCGCGCGCGTTAATCAAGCTAGCTAGTTATGGGTATAACATCATATATGACGTTCTTCTCCACTAATTAAAGAGGCAGTGTTATGATCTCGCTCGCTGGTACTATGTCGGATCCTAGATGTGTTGTCCATGAGAAGAATAAGGAGTATGATGTGACTCGTGGAACTACACTCGTAAAGAGAGGTTTTGCACACATGTTGAAGCATGGTGTAGTAATGGATGTTACAAATCTTGAGCAAGCTCAGACGGCTGAGGAGTCAGGTGCTGTAGCTGTTATGGTTTTGGAAAAACTTCCATATGATATAAGAAAAGCTGGAGGTGTAGCGAGAACTGCTAGTTCAGAGATCATCGAGGAGATTCTGGATCATGTGACTATTCCTGTCATGGCGAAATGTCGAATCGGTCACACTTCTGAGGCAAAGGTCTTAGAGTCAATTAATGTTGATATGATTGATGAATCTGAGGTTCTAACACCTGCAGATGAAGAGCGACCTATTTGGAAGTGGGACTTCGTCACACCTTTTGTAAATGGGGCCAGAAATCTAGGTGAAGCATTACGTAGGATTGAGGAGGGAGCCGCCATGATGAGGATTAAAGGTGAACCTGGAACCGGTAACGTTGCTGAGGCCATAAAGCATCTGAAGTTAGTTAACAACCAGATAAGATGGGTGAAATCAATTTATGAAAGCGGAGACCAACAGGAGCTCATAAAGGCTGCCAGAGAGCTGAAGGTTTACTATGAGCTAGTACATGAGACAGGAAAGCTTGGCAGGTTACCTGTTGTCAACTTTGCTGCTGGCGGAATAGCAACTCCAGCCGACGCAGCCTTGATGATGAATCTCGGTTGCGACGGAGTATTTGTTGGCTCAGGCGTTTTCAAGTCAAAGGACCCTGCTGAGAGAGCCCGGTCGATAGTTTTAGCCGTCACATTTCATGATGACCCTTCAATAGTGGCGGAAGCTCAAAAAATGATAGGCGAGAACAGGTCCATGGAAGGCCTTGAACAACTGGATCTGAGAATGCAGGAGAGGGGCACAGCATGAAGGAGTTAACCATTGGCATAGTTGGTTTGCAGGGAGATGTAGAGGAACACAAGGGGTCTGTTGAACATGCTTTTAGAGATATGGGGTTGAGTGGAGACATTAGATGGGTTAGATCTGCTAAAGAAATAGTTTCTATTGATGGGCTCATCATACCTGGCGGAGAGAGTACAGTAATCGGCAATATTCTCTCATCTAGGCAAATGTTCCAACCGATCAAAGATCTGATATGCAAAGGGTTACCAGTCTTCGGTACATGTGCGGGCCTCATAATATTGGCTAAGAAGAATTATGACAAGGTTGTAGGCGAAAAAGAGCAGCCAAAGCTTGGCGTCATGAATGTAACTGTTGAGAGAAATTCTTTTGGGAGACAGAAAGAATCTTTCGAGGCAGAACTGGAGATCCAAAAACTAGGGAATAAAAAGTTCAAGGGAGTATTCATTAGAGCGCCCTCCATAATTGAGGTAGGTTCCGACGTTCAAATTCTTAGCAAGCTAAACGATCTAGCTGTTGCTGTTCAGGAAGGAAACATTATAGGCACAACTTTTCATCCTGAGCTTATTTGCGACATCAGATTACACAAATACTTTCTAACCACAATAATCAGCAATCTGCAGAAGTGAACTAAATAGACAAGCGTATAGAAATAAGTAGGTATACCATCCTCATACGGGATACTGTCCCTCAATAACGCAGGCATAAAGCGCGCGCGCTAAAATGAATTTACGCGCGTGGTTGTCTGGGATTGTTCCAGAACCATTGCATTTTTGGAGGCTCAACGTCTATTTGCCATAGCAAGGCGATGAGTTCGCCTATATGGTATAGCTGCTCGGTAAATGATTGGAAAAGAGATTCCTCTACAGAAAGATCAAAGGTGTCCCCTGATGAGACAGTGAACTTTACTTTCCTTTCTAGCTCATCTTTCTCAATATTCTTCAGGTAGGAGCTAGTTCTCTTCTCCACTTCGTCTAGATGATCGGTTATCATTTGCATGTTTGTGTATTCTGCAGATTTTCTTCGCGTGTAATCAGCGGCCTTACCAGAAATGACCCAGTTTACAATCCAATCCTCGTTATCAATAATATGAAGAAGAATATTTTTCATACTGTGAAAGCTTCCTTTCCTATCTTTTTCTAGCTCTTCCAATGGTAGCTCGGCAAGCTTATTTGTAAAACGACGACGGACACGCGATGAATAATTATAGAGTTCCTGAAT
>JBAUBP010000360.1:0-2196 GCA_049676905.1 Bathyarchaeia archaeon | reverse complement strand
CCTTTATGCCCATAGCTCTCACACAGAGATGCAGTCCGCTTGTTCCGCTGTTTACAGCAATAGCGTACCTTGATCCGATATAGCGGGCGAATTCTCTCTCGAATTCGCCCAATTTTGGACCAAAGCTGAGATTTGGAGTATTCAGGACTCCGAGGACTTCTTCTCTATCTGCCTCTGTGATATCAGGACGGGACAGCGGAATTTTTTTATTATTCATCACTCACGTTATCATCATCTGGGCTGTTGGGAGAGAGCTGACCCCACCATGGACTTCCCTCCATTTTAAGTAACTTTTCGATGTATCACCTCCTTCCTAGGGCTATTAAAACATAAAAGCGTCTGATATCGGATAGACAGACCTATCGGACAACAGAATTTGAATTTTTGGTAGACGAATGAGAATACGACATTCCTCTCTGCAACTTCCCGCTTACTTGATACACTTTTTATAAATACATAAGATATATATCCAGAAAGTCAATACATTTTTTCATCTCTTTAAAGTATATGTTTAGACAAAACAGAAGATAAATTAAAATCTTTTAGCCCTATTCATTAATCTTTGGGCGGTTCCCTTTAACTCTTGCGGGGACTCCCACATTTATTGTCCAAGGTTTAATATCCTTCGTCACCAATGACCCGCTGCCAACGATGGCACCCTCGCCAATGGTCACATTGGGATGGATGATAACATTTGCACCGACAAACACATCCTTCTCCAATATGATTTTTCCCCTGATGACACACTGATCTTCTTCGGGAATCAACGGACTTATCCGCTGCCCCTGTCCGTAATGATGAGTTCCAGTAATGATTCGGCTCCCGGTTGCAATGCCCACGTAATCTCCCGTGATGAGCTCTCCCCCCCCGACTACGCTCACGAACGAGGCAACATGGTTGTATTTTCCTATTTGTGTTCCTTTTCCGCCGTTAATAAAAGTGAAATCGTCAATCTGCGTCCCCTCCCCTATTTCGACCAATTCGGGATGAATGATTTTTGCCATTGAAAAAATTTTGACATTTCTCCCACAGTATTTGAGTTTTTTAACATCCGTTAGCATAACTTTTACTCCTGAATACAAATTGAGAGATCCATTTGCAAGGCGGTGACCTTTGCTATGAATCTTTATCTTCACTTCCCATGAACTCTTCTGCTGTGGCAAATCCGGGTTGGTTGATTCCCTCACCTTTTAAGACGTTTTTAAAAGTCATAAAAATTATTTTTACATCCAACCACAGACTCCAATGATCCACATACCAGACATCGTGTTTAAACTTCTCTTCCCAGGTGATGGCATTTCTCCCGTTGACTTGAGCCCATCCTGTTATTCCCGGGATTACCTCATGTCTTCGGGCCTGCTCGGGCGTGTATCTATCCAAATACTGAATAACAAACGGTCTTGGCCCGATGATGCTCATGTCGCCCTTTAAGACATTCCACAGTTCGGGAAGCTCATCCAAGCTCAACCTTCGCAATAATCGTCCGACTTTGGTCAATCTCTTCTCATCAGGCAGGAGATTCCCACTTTCATCCCTCAGTTCCTTCATTGTCCTGAATTTGTAGAGATTGAAGATTTTTACGTTTTTCCCCGGGCGTGAATGTTTAAAAAGTATTGGGCCCCTCGAATCCAGTTTAACCACGAGAGAAACAATTAGAAACAGAGGGGACAGGAATACGAATCCGAAAAGACAAAAGAATATGTCAAAAATGCGTTTGAAAATCAATTGAATGGTCTTACTCATCTTTTATTAATCTATCGCCGTTTTTCAATATTGAGTATTGAATCCGTCTCTTAAGCAATCACTGATACTTATTCACGTGGATTATTCATAATACACATCACACGAAGTGTTTCATTATCGTTGCGTAAGTCTTTTGAACATTCAGATTTCTTTCCAAATACAGCCTTCCATTTTGACCGAGTTCTTTCCTGAGGGCTTTGTTGTTCAGTAACTGTTCAAAATTTCTGCAGTAGGCATCAAGGTCGCCTGTAATAGACCAAAGACCTGCTTTAGTCTCATCCAGGAATTGTCCATAGTCGGTGTTTTGATCTATGGCTGCAAGGACTGGAATTTGCGCCTCAAAATAATCAAGTGCTTTGGAAGGGAAATTGGGAATAGTGAATTTCCCGTTCAAATTGACTAAGCCGATATCACATTGATGGACTAAATTTTTAAATTCCAGGCTGTCTATCC
>JBAUBP010000359.1:0-4340 GCA_049676905.1 Bathyarchaeia archaeon | reverse complement strand
TATTCACAAGGCAGCGCTCACAATGGTCACCAAACATATCAGAAGACTCCCCATAACCAAAAATGGCGATATTATTGGTATAGCAACAGCAAGAGATCTAGTGGAGGCATACTCAAAATAGATGTGTGAGATGGGTTAAGCTAGCTAGTTTACAGTTCACACGATGGATTGATTATGTGTGGTTACCGCTTTTGTCTTAATTAATATAGAACTCGGAAAAGAAGAAGACATGCTCAAGGTATTAAGAGGGATGAATGGGATTAAAGAAGCTCATTTTGTTTACGGTCCTCACGACATAATAGCTAAGATAGAAGCTGAGGATTCGGAGACCCTTAAAAATATTGTAACATTCAAAATTAGGGGACTAAATGAAGTCCGAAGTACTCTAACTATGACTGTAATTGAAGGAATATTAACGTCGCGCGCGCGCTATGTTGATGATCAGGATGAGGAAGTGGAACGTGATGATTTTCCTTGAATGTTTTTCATATTCCGAACGTGTATTAGCGCGTGCTAACAGTACAATTAATGAGTCTACCTGCGATACCAATAGACGAGTTTATCTCCTCGATCAAGAAATAGTATAATAATCGCAATTATTTGAGTTGATAAATTATGCCTGCAGCCTTTGTTCTAATCAATTCTGAATTAGGCAAAGAAGAAGAATTACTTAAAGAGCTTAGAAGCATGGAAAATGTTAAGGAAGCACATTTCGTATATGGAGTCTACGACGTTATTGTTAAAGTTGAAGCTGAAAGTGTGGAGAAGCTCAAAGACTTGATCACTTTCAAGATCAGAAGATTAAGTGATGTTAGAAGCACTCTAACCATGACTGTGGCTGAAGGAATATGATTACTATTTCCTAAACATGTGTGCGCGCGCGGTAGTAATGCATGAGCCTTCTTAGAAAATTTACCAATGATGCAAAACAATAATTATAGCCTGTTGGCTTATTCCATAGTTGATCCTGTTGTGGATCTTGCTATCCCAGATTTCAATAGACTCAGAGGTATGTTTCACGGAAAGGTCTAGGCGATGTCTGAGCTAGAGGTTAGACTCATCAAAGAGGGTTTGACGTAGAATTTGACAGATATCCATGAAGATAGAGCTAGAGCCTACACGATTATTGATCAGCATGCTCTAAGAGGGTTCAGCAGACTAGTAGCTATCAAGCTCTTTGATTCTCTCAGGCACGCCAAGAGGCGGATGAAAGGCAGGAGGCTCTACGCCTATGCCATGGTCACCATCAGAGAGGTACGCTATAGACATCTGAGCCGTGAGGTCGTTGATAGCCTAGTTCATCTAGTTATACCACACTTCAAAAGTATGCATGAAAGATTCAAAGGAAAGGTCTAGACGATGCCTGAGTATGTGAGTGGTCAGGGCATCAAAGCGGGGCTAGTTTGCGCTAGCTAGCGCGCGCTAATATTATCAAAAACAAAAAGATTAGGACGCTAGTCTTGATATGTCAGAGAGTCAAATTGAGAAGATTTTTGGATCCATGATAGAAGAAGAAGTCAGAAGACTAAAGTACCATTTACCAAAAACAAGGAAGCCTCTAAGGATTCTACTTAAAGAGGAAACTCCGTCAGTTGAAACTCAAGATGGAAGATCTATATTAATGAAGAAAGAAGAGATTGCGAAATTATCTGAAATTGTACCTTCACATCTGCAGGATAAAATTCAACTCCCTATTATCATACAAAGAAGATTTGACCTTGGAAAATCCATCTATACAGTAATGGGAAACAAACTTGAAGAGTTCACTTTAAAAAAAGCTCTTGAACTGACCGATCACGATTTTAATGAATATGAGGAAGAGGACACATTTCATATTTTTAAACCATACTTATCGGAATTAATCCGTATGTTTCACACTCTCATTGTGATAGGTTTTGGAAAGCCGGAACCCCTTTCCAAACTATAATTCAGACTCTATATTACTGAGAGTCTTCCAAGTTCTTCTTATTATTGGAAGATTACATCCATCAGTCATGATCCATTTCTTTAGAAAATTTCTAGTTTTTGGATCCGATGGATAACCGGAACCAAAATCGCCGTAAGTCTCATGAAGACCCTCAATTATCTCATCTCTTTTCTGCTTGGCAATGATCGATGCAGCAGAGACGATAGGATATTTTTGATCTGCTTTATGTTCGGAAATAATTTTCATAGGCAGACTGAGTTTCTGAATTATTTGACACGCAAATCTTTCAGGACTCCTATCTGGAGCATCAACATATGCTACATCAGGCTTTATTCTATCCAGAATTTTTGCTACGAATTTCGCCTCCAATTGATTTAATCGTTTTAATGGTTTTCCTCTTAGAACAACTGAATCTATCTCCTGAGGCCCGATCTCGAACAACACATGTTCTTTTGCAAGACTGATTATTTTTGGCGTTAGCATTTCACGCGATTTTCTTGTGTGAAGTTTTGAGTCTTTGATACCTAGATTAGAAAGCCGGTAAACCTTATTTTCATTAATAGTTAATCCTGCAATTACTAGTGGACCTATAACTGGACCTTTTGGGAAGCCAAATATTTGACTTTCTCCCAGCCTCGTCCACGCCAGCGATGCAGACTATCTAAATTCCCCTCCAATCATCTCCATGATAAATCTCTTGAATTCAATATTACAAAAAATATTCGATTCAACACTTCTTTTCAATTATTTTCAAAATTTCCTTCGATATTTTATCAATCTGAATATTCCGATTCTCATATGTTATTTCAATGATCTTAGGCAGATCAGTAAGATCTAGGATTTTCATGAAATTATTTCGCAATTTGAATTGGACTGTTCCTAGGAATGGTTTGCTTCCGCGAATTGCCATAGCTACGGTCTTTCTAAAATTCGCACTAGTAATTTCCATGGGTCCAGTTTCATCAACGACAACTAAATCGATTTCTGGCCGATTCAAGCTGTTTGTTATTGCAGCAACTCCGACTTCATCTAGATCTACGGCATTGACTACATACTTTCCTATCTTACTACCTTTCTTTAAGCTAGTGTGCGCAAGAATCCCTTTCTTGCCAGTATGAATATCTAATATCTCAAATCCAAGTCGCTTTTGTTTATCTCTAATTTCTTGAGTTATCATACCTCCAACAATGTATCCTCGGTCTTTGATAATTTCAACAACGTTTGAGATTAAAGTGGTTTTACCTATACCTGGCATGCCTGTAACCATTATTGCTTCGTACATAATTGCCATACCTTATTCTGTCAAAGTATTTATCAAGACTTTTTGAGGTCAATATTGATAGTAAAAAGTTTATGAGTTATACTAGAGGTGTGCAGCTATCTATTCCACATTTCCCTTCAAGACTACGAACGTTATTGAGGGCTCAATTAAATTAGTTCTGCCCGCAGAGTCTGACCAAAAACCTGCCGATCCAAATGTTTTCTATAATCCCCGAATGAGTCTGAATCGTGACATTTCAGTATTGGCTGCTCGATGCTTTCAATCAAATCTTCAAAGATCAATTAGAATTGCTGACCCTCTGACTGGTTCTGGAATTCGAGGTCTAAGATATGCGGCTGAAGTAGACTCAATAGATTCAGTGCTGTTAAATGATATAGAATCCGATGCGGTTTTGTTTGCTCTCCACAATATATTGACTAACAATCTTCAGGACAAGACTGATATTCAATGCATGGATGCGAATGTCTTCCTGAATTTACATTCGATACCTGGTAAGAGACTAGATTTGATAGATCTTGATCCTTATGGATCGCCTGTAACATACATAGATTCAGCGTTAAGAGCCTTGATTAATGGAGGATCTTTAGCCATGACGGCAACTGATATGGCTGTTCTATGTGGCGTCAAACCTCGTCCTTGTTTGAGGAAATATGGGGGAAAACCCCTCAGAAGCGAGTATTCACGAGAAGTTGCTTTGAGATTGCTTTTCGGTTCTCTCGTGAAATCAGCTTGTAAACAGGATATGGCAGTTAACGCAAAGTTTTCCCACAGCACAGATCATTATATTCGTGTATTCGTAAACGTAAATCGCTCAGCCACAGAAGCAAATAATACACTCAACGAAATGGGGTATATTTTGCATTGCTTTCATTGTCTCAATAGAGTGATTTTAAAAGATCCTGCAAAACGTGGAAGATGTTCCATATGTGACAGTTCCACTGCTCTGGCTGGTCCATTGTATTTGGGCAGATTGACCGACTCAGAATTCTGTCTTAATATGATAGCCGCAACTAATAGTTTGACTAAAAAGTCTAATCGATTATCGAAAATTCTTTCTCTTATTAAAGATGAAGTTGAGGCTCCACTAACATACTATACTGTTGATTCAATTTGTCATCGACTCCATAAAGC
>JBAUBP010000358.1:0-5429 GCA_049676905.1 Bathyarchaeia archaeon | reverse complement strand
ATTGGTATCATAGTTGCATTTGGTCAGATGGGCTTCATTATCTATTTTCTATCAAATAATATCATTGAATTGGTGAATAAAACACCACAAGCAGCAGGAATGGTTCCTATACTTCCTGGAATAACTATCAGTTTTGAGACTTTGCCATATTTCATGATCGCTTTAGCTATCGTTCTTATAACACATGAGTTTGCTCATGCAATTGCTGCTTTAGCGGATAATATACCCTTGAAATCTGCCGGGCTATTTTTTGTATTCATATTAGGAGGAGGTTTTGTAGAGCTCGATGAAGAGAAGCTTGAGCGATCATCTCTCCGCACTAAATTGCGAGTATTCTCAGCAGGTTCATCTACAAATATTGCGGCATTTGGTATTGTCACTCTGCTAGTTCTTAACTTCGGTGCAATAATGAGTCCATGTTATGATGGCCCCTCAGGAATTATTGTTTCAGGAGTCATCGAAGATGGAGGAGCTTCACAAGCTGATATGAAAAAGTGGGATGTTATCTACTCCATAAATAACCAGCCAATTAAAGATGTTAATGATTTAGCTGAATTCATGAGTAAGGTCAAACCAGGAACTATCCTGATTTTAAGCACGGATAGGGGGGATGTGAATGTTGAGACTAAACCTCATCCGCAAGATCCCACACGCGCTCTAGTAGGTATATACCCTTTTCCTTACTATGAATCTAGACTGGGTATTGCTCCCAAAGAGTTGCCGTATCATCTGTATTGGACTGGATACTGGACCTCCACTTTGTTGCTTTGGATAGCTATCTTCAATATGTTGCCACTCTTCCCACTTGATGGAGATAAAATGATATATTCACTAGTCAGTTCAAAGTCAAAAAAAGCAGCTAGAATTGTCAGAGTATCTGTCGGAGGAGTATTCCTTGCTATTGTCGTGATGAATATGGCTCTGTCGTACATGAATTTCGGTTTTATGACGATTTGAGACGGTTTCAATGCAATGTACATTCTGTAAGGCCCATGCATTCTATCGGCGGGAACATGAAGGAGTTAACCTCTGTAAGAGATGTTTCACGAAGAGTATAGAAAACAAAGTCAGGACGACTATCTCTGAATATGGGATGTTTGACTATAAAGATAGAATAGCAGTAGCTGTTTCTGGAGGAAAAGATAGTCTTACACTACTTTCCATTTTGAAGAAACTCAAGATGAGATTTCCATTATCCAAGCTAATAGCCATAACTATTGACGAGGGAATCTACGGTTATAGAGAGGAAGCCGTATCACTTGCTAAATCGCTAACCGAATCCCTTGGAATTGAACATAAGCTATTCTCCTTCAAAGATCTTTTTCAAGTAACTCTTGATGATTTTTTAAAAAAACAGAATGAGTTGGCACCATGCTCATACTGTGGCGTTTTACGTCGCCGGGCCCTGGAGATGGCTGGAAGATCTGTTGGAGCTAACAAGATTGTGACTGCGCACAATCTCGATGATGAAGTTCAAACAATGCTTCTGAACATTCTGCATGGTGGTGTAGATAGGTTAATGAGGTCATCTCCAGTTTTGGCTGATCCAGATGGTAGATTTATTCAAAGAGTAAAACCACTATGTTATTTGTATGAACGTGAGATCGCTCTGTATGCATATGTGACCGGTCTTAAGTTCCAACATATTCCTTGTCCACATGGAAGTAGGGCATTGAGAGGTGAAATACGAGACATTCTGAATACCTTGGAGGATAAACATCCAAGCCTCAAATATACCGCTTTTTCTTCAAAAATGAAACTCAGCCATATAATTGCTAATCATAAGGTGCAGCTAAACTCCTGCAGGATCTGTGGGGAATGGACAAGTGGAGATATATGTGAAGTATGTAGAGTCTTACTTGAAAACAGAGAGATTAGATGTCTTATTCGGGAAGCTTAATCTGTAGCTTAGTCGAGTTCATATTTGGCGGTGACGGAGGATTGGGGAGCCAGCCGTTCTCTGCACCCGAAATCGGCTATACGCGGGAATCCGTTAACTTGACGGTGAGGTGTTGCCGATCAGTAGCAGGGCCTGGTTGCTGACGATGAGACTCTGCCCTGCTGGGCTGACGGAAGGGGAGGCGCTTCTGAAGGGAAGTTGTCTATCTCTTTGCCATCGAACCCGGTGAGGCTCGGAAGAGAGCAACCGTAAGGTGGACGGTTTGGCGCTGGCAGGAACACAGGGTTTAGGATGCTGCTGGGACTCCACTATTGTGAACAGCATCGATCTGCTGAGGATGCGTCACCGCCTTCCCATAGCATGCATTTTTAATTAAGTTCTAAACCCTTATTATTTAGATTAAAAGTCTTGATAGAAACCTAGTTGGGTTTGGTGTTAGAGCAACTTGAGTAAAGATGTCAAGAAAGGTGTTGAATTCAAAGTCTTTGATAAATGGAGCCTTGAAGGTATTGAAGTACAGGATGCAGGCCTGAAACGATACATCGGTCTAAGGCCGATACAGAATCCACATAGCGGTGGCAGGCATGAACACCACAGATTCATGAAGTCAAATGTGAATATAGTTGAACGGCTGATTAACAATATGATGCGTCCAGGTAAAAGTGGAGGTAAGAAAGCGAAGGCTACAGGTATAGTCAAGAACGCCTTCGAGATAATAAATCTAAAGACAAGAAAAAATCCAGTTGAGATTCTTGTCCAAGCCATTACTAATTCATCCCCTTGTGAAGACGTAACAAGGGTTGCTTATGGTGGTGTAGTCTATCCGGTATCCGTAGATATTGCACCTCAACGTAGGATAGATCTCGCTCTTCGTCACTTATCTGACGGAACAAGAAAGACTGCTTTCAGTAATCCCAAAACAGTCGATGAGGCTCTAGCGGATGAAATTATTTACGCTGCCTCAAGAGATGCTAAAAGCTTTGCAGTGAAGAAACGTGATGAGATGGAAAGGGTCGCTTTAGCATCGAGGTAGAAGTCTAATCCTTAAATATGTGCTAACCACCTAAAATTACGAACCGCTGCATATAGAGGTTTGAATTATGAGTCAAAAGCCCCACCTAAATCTAATCGTTGTAGGTCATGTAGACCATGGAAAGAGTACGATGACAGGACACCTGCTCTTTGCGACAGGTAATGTTGATGCAAAGAAGATCGAGGATTATGGTAAAGAATCTGAAAAGATTGGGGCAGGGGATACCTTCAAATTTGCTTGGGTGCTTGACAACCTCAAAGACGAACGTGAACGTGGACTCACCATAGACTTAAGTTTCCAAAAGTTTGAGACCCCAAAACTCTTCTATACCGTAATTGATGCTCCTGGTCACAAAGACTTTATCAAGAATATGATCACCGGAACAAGTCAGGCCGATGCTGCAATACTAGTCGTATCTGCGAGGAAGGGTGAATTTGAGGTTGGGATCGGGCCTGGCGGACAGGCCAGAGAGCACGCATTCCTCGCGAGAACATTAGGCGTAACTCAGATAGCAGTTGCAATTTCAAAGATGGATGATGATACAGTCAAGTGGTCCCAAGAGAGATACGAGGAATGCAAGAAAGAAACAGTATCTCTCATGAAAACGGTCGGATATGACCCTTCCAAACTGTCTGTGGTTCCGGTTTCAGGATGGACAGGTGACAATCTTGCTAAATCAAGCGATAATTTGCCTTGGTATAAAGGTCCAACATTGTTAGCTGTTTTGGATTCATTCACAATACCTCCGAAACCGCTTGACAAGCCCCTCAGAATCCCGGTTCAGGACGTATATACTATCACTGGTATTGGTTCAGTTCCAGTTGGTAGAGTCGAGACAGGTATTCTCAAGGTAGGTGACAAATTGGTTTTCATGCCTGGAAATGTGCTGGCCGAATGTAAATCTATAGAAACACATCACACAAACATGCCGAAGGCCGAGCCAGGAGACAACATAGGATTCAATGTACGAGGTGTGGATAAAGGAAGTGTTCACAGGGGTGATGTGGTTGGTCATGCTGACAAGCCACCAACTGTCGCGAAGGAGTTTATCGGTCAGATAATAGTCATTAACCATCCAACTGCAATAGCTCAAGGATATACGCCAGTGATACATGCGCATACAGTAACTATGGCAGCAACATTTACAGAGCTGATTTCAAAGATCGACGCCAGAACTGGACAAGTGATACAAGAAAAACCTGACTTTCTTAAGACAGGGGACAGCGCAGTCGTTAAGATGCGGCCGTTGAGTCCAATCGTGGTTGAGCCTTTTGGTGATATACCTCAACTCGGAAGATTCGCTGTCAGAGACATGGGCAATACTATCGCAGTAGGTGTCGTCAAAGAAGTTACTGAGACAGCTGAGAAAGCTTAATCAAATATTTCAATCCTTTCTCACCTAAACCTTTTTAAAATCCATACAGTTCCTATTGTGTACGCATTTACAGGTTAGGTTGGGATATAAACAAATGCCAGGGAAAGCAAGAATACGCCTCTCAAGCATCGAGCCAGAACATCTCACATCAATTTGTGAAGAGATAAAGAAAATTGCTGAGAGGACGGCTGTCAAGTTGCATGGACCAATACCGCTCCCAACAAAGAAGCTTGTTGTCCCAACCAGAAAGACTCCATGTGGTCAAGGAACACGTACTTGGGATAAATGGGAGATGAGAATCCACAAGAGACTGATTGATGTAGATCCTAATGAACGATTTATGAAGAGACTGATGAGGATCCGAACACCTGACGACGTTTTTGTTGAAATAGAACTTTTGTAATTAACTAAAAGAAAAGCTCGTTTTAAGACAATCTCAAAATTGTCTATTCAAATAGATCAAAGTCGGGAATGTTTGAAACTTTCTTTTAGAAAGCTTTATGGTTCATTTCGCTTGATTTTCTTCTGATTGCGGGGGTGGCAGAGCCAGGTCAAATGCGCGGGACGCAATGTTTTTGCGCGTGAGACTCAAGATCTTCTCGCTGGATGGGTGATCCTGTGGGTTAGCCCTTCGTGGGTTCGAATCCCATCCCCCGCACCAAAAAATAAATCCTCCGTAATTGTCGAGTTTGCATTCCATCTGAAACGTGAAGGCTACAAAGAATCTACCATTCTATATAACGTAAAGGCACTCAAGGCTTTAGCCAAATCTTGTGATCTCGATGATCCTGAGAGTGTTAAGGATGCCATTGCTATACGAGATGTATCTGATGACCGTAAAGAAAACTTAGTTGTATTTTACAAGAGATATGCTAAATGGAAAGGATTAGACTTTCATCCTCCACGATATCGCAGGACTGAGAAGCTTCCGTTTGTGCCACTTGAATCAGAAATAGAGCTATTGATTTCAGTATTTGGTAGAAAAACGGCGTCTTATCTTATGTTATTGAAAGATACTGGGGCTAGAGCTGGAGAGGCATGGAATATTAAATGGATTGATTTAGAACCTAATAGCCAGACTGTCACAATTGAACCAGAAAAAGGATCGAGAGCTAGACAAC
>JBAUBP010000357.1:0-1591 GCA_049676905.1 Bathyarchaeia archaeon | reverse complement strand
GAGAAGAAAACAATATTGCTCGTGTCTCATTCTTTAGATCTAGTTAGAGAATTCTGTGATGAAACGATCCTACTTTCAAAAGGAGAAGTGGTTAGTTCGGGAAAAACTGACGATGTTATTGGTATATATGAAAAAACAGTAACCTAGAATATGTTCATATGATTTTTATGTGAATCATAGATTAGCGCGCGTGTTAAAAATCAACTCTCTTAAGTTTAATTATGTTTACAATAATCAGTCAATTAGCGCGCGCTAACAATGTCGAGTTCACAAATATCTTTACGCATCCAGAAACCCCATATTACTTAGATGCAGATACCAAGGGAACAGAAATATGAGAAATATTCGAGGTCTAGAAATCCATCTAGCACATAGCTGCAACCTAACATGCGAAAGCTGTTCCCACTATTCAAATCAGGGACACGCAGGTATACTCCCCTTGAATGAAGCAGACAATTGGATGAAGTTATGGAACAATAGAATAAACCCAAAGATTTTCTCTATGCTTGGAGGTGAACCAACAATTCATCCAAACCTTACAGAGTTTATTTCGCTATCCAGGAAGAACTGGCCTAATGCAATGCTTAGACTTGCGACAAATGGGTTTCTCCTGCACCGACATCCAGATTTACCTCTAATATTAAAAGAAGATTCAAACTCGATTATTCACCTATCTATCCATCACAACTCCCCAGATTATCAGGCAAGTTTGAAGCCAGTACTGGAGTTGTTGGATAGATGGAAAGAACTTGGAGTCAATGTATCTTATGAAAAAGCGTACACTAGATGGACTCGTAGATATCACGGTTTCGAATCAGCCATGAGACCTTTTACAGACAACAATCCTAGAAAAAGTTGGGAAACATGTCCCGCTAGATGCTATCAGCTATTTGAAGGCAAAATCTGGAAATGTGCACCTTTAGCTTATTTGAAACTTCAAGATGAAAAATATAAATTATCATCTGAGTGGAAGCCGTATTTAGAATATAGACCTTTGAAGTCAAATTGTACTGACGAGGAGTTAGACGCTTTTTTCGACAAAGAGGAAGAATCTTTTTGTTGCATGTGCTCCGCAAATCGTGAAAAATTAGATCCACCTTTACCATTTCGGCAAGATTAGGATAAACTTCATCCAAATACTAAAAATAAAAATCAGGAAGTCTAATACAATTGTCCAGCTGGATCAAAGAACTCCCTCCATTAGTGGAAAATAAGCAAACTGGTTGGAAACCCTATCCCATTTTTAGCGGCTCAACTCGCTGCTTAGATGAATTCAGTTCTCACATGTCAATATTAAGCCCTGAAATTACTCCTCACGAACCTCACTCACACCAAGAAGAAGAATTATTAATCATGCTATCCGGAGAAGCGGACATCGTAAGACCAGACAAAGAGATCGCAAATATCGAAACCAGAGAGATAATTAGACCAGGGTCATTTGTTTACTACCCTGCATTTCAACCTCACACCATCCACAATGTAAGCAAAAAACCAGCAACCTATCTAATGTTTAAATGGCAGACACAAGAGACATCAAAAAAAAACTATCTAAAAACCAAAATCTTCAGTTACAGCAAAGACCCCAAAAGTA
>JBAUBP010000356.1:0-4114 GCA_049676905.1 Bathyarchaeia archaeon | reverse complement strand
CGATAGCGTGCGCTGATAAGGTAATAAAAAATGTTTTAAGTTGATATCTTGAATCAAATATGGTTCGTTGACCTAGAGAGTGAGCATGTTTATGGGATATTTGGATCTGAGGAATGCTCGAAGGAATTCCTTCGCATTGATCTTTATCACTACATTGATTTTTAATTTCAGCTTCATACTGTTTTCTACCCAATCAGCGTACGCTGCATTTCCTGGTGGAAACGGTAAGATAGCGTTCATGAATTATCAGGACGGTGAAGGGGAGATTTTTGTTATGAATCCTGACGGTACAGGTGTCACTCAATTAACTTTCAACACCGTAGGTGACGCATTGCCTGCTTGGTCAGCTGATGGAAGCAAAATTGTATTTCAAAGACATGATGGTAACGATTGGGAGATCTGGTCTATGAACGCAGATGGTTCAAACCAGCAGCAGCTTACAAACAATGATGATAATGACGAATTGCCTGCTTGGTCTCCAGACGGATCTAAGATAGTATATCAAAAATTTACTGTACCGCCAGACCACTGGGATATTTATGTTATGAATGCTGACGGCTCAGGCCAGACGAAACTATATGATAGCGGACATGATGATGAGATGCCAGTCTGGTCGCCAGATGGTTCCAAGATAGCTTTGATACAGTACGATTCAGGCTCTAACAGTAAACAAATTTGGGTTATCAATGCTGATGGCTCTAATCCAACACAGTTAACCAGTCCCCCCGATAATATGCGTGATGCTGCTCCTGACTGGGCTCCTGATGACTCAAAGATAGTATTCGAGAGTGACCGTACTGGCGACACTGAAGTCTGGATGATGAATTCAGATGGTACGAACCAACTTCAGGTAACCTTCAATAATGTACCAGATTTTAGGCCTGCATGGGCTCCTGATGGTTCAAAGATCGTTTTTGCCAGCGATGTGACTGGTGAACAGGGTGGTATAGAAATAGTTGTGATGAATCCTGACGGGTCAGAACAGATTCAACTCACATTCAATAATGTGCCTGATGATGACCCTGATTGGCAACCAATACCTAGAGCAGCTGTGGGGGGAGTAGCTTCACCAGTAAACAAGCTTGAGATCCTTACACCCTACATAGCACTAGCAGGAATAATCCTAGCAATATCAACATTCTATGTCATCAAGAAACGTAAGGACTAACTTCTTTTCTTGTTCAAATCTTCCCTTCTTTTTCTTATTTTATTTTGTTTGTGTGTGTGTGTGTGTCCTTAGCTGGTGAGAGCATCCAAATCTTCAAAAGTAAATTTGCGTATACAAGCTAAACATAAACGTGGGCAAAACGGAAACTGAAAGAAAATGGAGACCAAGAAATTACTCATTGATTTTGCGACTATGTTCGTTTTAATCCTAGTGGTTACCGTAGTTGTGACTTTTCTTTATAGCCTCGTCGTTCATGGAGTAGGCATTATAGACTGGGAAACGGCATTCCGTTTTGCAATAATTTTGGGAATAGTCTTGTCATGGATAAAGGCTAAAAAATAATATCTTTTCTTGTTCAAATCATCCTTTCTTTTTTCTTATTTTTATTGTGTGTGTCCCTTGGTGAGAGCACTGTAATTTGAACCGTTAGATTGTTTTCTTTGTGTGTATTCACCAGTTGCATATGAAATAATCATTTTATCTATTCTACTTTTTGGCCGCATAAGTGGCAGAATGATTCTCCAGGATTTAATCGTCCTCCACAGTTTACACAATATCCAGTAGGTGCTTGGGGTCGCGGTTGCGTAGGGGTGGGGGCTCTTCCTCTCTTTAGTGCAATTGCGCCGAGACTGACGGCTAGGATAATGATTATGATTATCAGCAGGTATGTGGGGTTTGAGAGTAGTGTGGATAGATTGGATTCTAATGTGGATTTTTCGCTTGATTCCCCGGATGGAGTTGTCTGCGTTGTGGTTGCAGTGGCTTCTTGAGGCTTCTCTTTGATGGTTAATGTGACGGTGGCTGAACGTGTTTTTCCTCCTCCAGACGCGTCTACTGTCACGGTGAAGCTTCCTGTTGGAGTGGACTCCGTTGTGGATATGGTTAACGTGGAGGTGAAGACAGGTTTACCTGAGGCTGGGCTGAAACTTGGGGATGCGTCGCTGGGTAAACCTACAGCTGTTAAGGATACGGACTGATCAAAGCCTCCTATCTCGTTTATGTTTAACATGAATGTAGTGGAGTCTCCTTGTTTTATCTCTGTGTTTACTGGGGAGGCTGTGATGGAGAAGTCTGCCTCTTCCTCGACAGTGAGGGTTGCTGTGGCCGTCTTTGTTTTTCCTGCTCCTGTCGCAGTTATGGTTATGGTGAAGGTGCCTGTGTAGGTGGCGGTCGCGGTGTCCACTGTGAGGGTGGAGGAGTAGGGTGCTGTTCCGGATGCTGTTGATAGACTGTTTTGGATGTCTCCAGGTAATCCTGAGGTGGTTAAGGTGACGGTTTCACCTGTCCCACTTACCAAGGCGACGTTGACTGTGTAGGTGGTTTTCTCCTTCAACTCTATCGTCTGGGTAGAGGGAGACATGGCAACCGAAAAATCGAAGGATGGTGCTTTGGCTGTTACAATGATGATTCCGCTGGTTTGATGAGTTTTGCCTTGAGCCGATCCAATCACTGTGAATGGGTAGGTTCCAGGTGGGGTGGTGGAGGAGGTTGTAATTGTTAGGTCACCGAGGGCGGATAATTGAAAGTTCATGCCTGAGCCTAGTCCAGTGACTTGGATGTTGATCACGGTTCCTTGGTGTGAGGGGTCGCTGTAGGTTAAGAGAACCTTAAAACTTCCAACGTCACCAGGCTCCACTGTGACGCTTGTAGGCGACAACAATATCGTAAAATCAAAGGGGGGACCACGAGCCTTAAGTTGAAATGAAGCTTGTGCATAGTATACGGCACCGGTACCCTGGTCTACAGCTTTAAGTTTCCATGTGTATGTTCCGATTTGCCAAGATGGGTCAGAAAAATCAATTGTATTTGTAAATGATCCAGGGGGCCAGACATGGGCATCTGGACCAATAAAATTTCCATTCAGGTAAACCTCCGTAGAGATATCAACTGTATTTTGCCCATTGTTGGTATTTGTCACGTAGCCAGTTTCGTCATTATAATATACGGTCTTATCCATTGTAACAGTTATTCCTTGAGCCTCAACATTTAGCGTTATTGAAGCAACAAAAATTAAAAGAAACATAAAGATAACTGAGAGTTTATGCAAAGTATATCCCATTTAATTTTTGTTCATTAAGAAAAGACTCTTCAAGATATTCTTTTCTCTCCATTCAAGCGCGCGCTGCGTACACACACAAATTAATTCCCATTAATGCTAAAGGAAGAATATTCTAAAACCCCTTTTTACTTATCGATACGGGTCACTTTGCTTTGTGATGAATGTAACCCTAACATTTTCGGGATATGATTATAACGCGTCCATGATAATGTAGATTGAAGTTTCCCTTTCATATGGCTAACGCGTTTAATAGAACTTTAGCCATGTGGTGGAGACCGATAAATGTACTAAGAGGAAAGGAGGTGACATATCGTGTCGTTTGTTGTTATTACTCTACATAAGGTTGTGGACTACGCCAAGTGGAAAACTGAATTCGATAGTGGTATTGACATGCGCAAAGAAGCAGGCGAAAAGTCGTACCAAATCTTCCACACTGACGATGATCCAAACAATCTCGCAATCCTTTTCGAGTGGGACAGCCTAGACAATGCTCGGAAGCATATGGAATCGAATGAATTGCGAGAGAAGATGCGGAAGGGCGGTGTTATTGCGGAACCTAAGATACATTTCCTTGAAGAGGTTGAGAAAGGGTCCACGTGATCTAAGATCGCCCGCGCTATGGTAGATTAGATCAAATATCGCCCGCGGGCTTCTCATTTTCTTTCTGTATTTCTTCGTTGCGAGTGTAGTGAAACGTTATTTTATTGTGTGTGCTCACCAGCTATGGTGATATTTGAAGGTCTGCGCGCGCTAAAAGATCTGTTATGAGTTGTGTCGTTTTCTGTAAATTGTTCTCAATAATATGGCAGGCAGGCCAATGTAGAATGTTATTGATGATGTGACAGCAAATAGGAATGCGATTGTGGAAGCGAATGTTTGATTGATAG
>JBAUBP010000355.1:0-4220 GCA_049676905.1 Bathyarchaeia archaeon | reverse complement strand
ATCAAGAAATCTAAATTGCGTGGCAGAGGTGGAGGCGGTTTTTCAACCGGAATAAAATGGGAAACCACACGAAACACCGCAGAAAAAACAAAGTATGTAATTGTGAATTGTGATGAAGGAGACCCAGGTGCTTTCATGGACAGATCATTAATGGAAGGCAACCCTCACAGTGTTCTGGAGGGACTTATCATTGGAGCCTTTGCGATAGGTGCAAAAGAAGGTTATGTTTACGTAAGAGAGGAATATCCACTTGCAACAGAGAATATCACGACTGCAATTGACCAGGCTAAACAATATGGATTTCTTGGCGAGGATATCTTAGGGTCTGGATTCAATTTCGACGTCAAAGTTCACAAGGGTGCAGGAGCTTTCGTTTCAGGAGAATCCAGCGCCCTCATGACAGCAATTGAGGGGAAAATAGGTGAACCCAGACCAAAATATGTTCACACAGCTGTAAAAGGACTCTGGAACAAACCTACCTGCCTAAATAACGTCAAAACATGGGCAAACATACCACTCATAATAATAAAAGGCGCAGATTGGTTCAAGAACATAGGCACTGAAGGTAGTAGTGGAACTGCTATTTTCTCTCTTGTTGGCAAGATCAAAAATACAGGTCTAGTAGAAGTTCCTATGGGTATCACTCTTCGAGACCTGATCTATAAAATAGGCGGAGGCGTTAAAGACGATAAGAAATTCAAGGCCGTTCAGACCGGGGGCCCATCTGGAGGATTCATTCCCGAAAAGTATCTCGACCTCCAAGT
This sequence comes from Bathyarchaeia archaeon, assembly GCA_049676905.1. Classification (GTDB taxonomy): domain Archaea; phylum Thermoproteota; class Bathyarchaeia; order 40CM-2-53-6; family RBG-13-38-9; genus RBG-13-38-9. The sequence goes on along the minus strand of JBAUBP010000355.1, from coordinate 3,456 downwards.
GGATTTTGACGAGCTAGACAAGGTCGGCTCCATGATGGGATCCGGAGGCTTAGTTGTTATGGATGAGGATACTTGCATGGTAGATTCCGCAAGATACTTTGTTGATTTCCTGTTAGAGGAATCCTGTGGAAAATGCATCCCTTGCCGTGAGGGATTGAGAGTCCTATCTAAGACTCTTGGCAATATTTGTGAAGGAAAAGGAGAACATGAGGACATAGCAGTAGTTAAAGAAATTGCCTTGACAATGGAGAATGTTTCATTATGTGCATTGGGCACAACTGCCGCTAACCCTGTTTTAACATCTCTGAAATATTTTAGAGAAGAATGGGATCAACATATCAAAGATAAGAGATGCATAGCAAAAGCCTGCAAATCTCTTACCGACTATTATATTGATCCGAAAGAATGTCAAGCTTGTCTAATCTGTCTTAGAGAATGCCCAACAAAAGCAATCGAAGGTGAAAAGGATCAAGTCCACTGGATCAATCAGGAAAAATGTGAGAAATGCGGAATATGTTATGAAGTATGCAAATTTGATGCCGTCAAGAAACTTTCAGGTGAACCCATCCCCTCAAAACCAGCTAAAGGAATGAAGCCGATCCGTAAAGGTGTAAAACAATGAAGACTCTGACCTTGAAGATCGATGGTAAAGAGATTGAAGCAGAAGAAGATATGACGATTCTCGAAGCAGCTGAGAAACTAGGTATCCAGATACCTACACTCTGCCACCATAAAAAATTAGAACCTTACGGAGCTTGTCGCATCTGCAGTGTTGAAATCGAAACAAGAGGAAAATCTCGGATTGTAGCTGCATGCTGTTATCCAGTCAAAAATGATCTGAACGTAACGACTAGATCCCCCAAAATAGACAAGATAAGAAAAACAATACTTGAACTCGCCGCGGTTACTGCTGGAGAGGATGCTATGGGTGAAATGCGTAAACTAGCAAGCGAATATGATGCTGACCTATCCCACTTACGCTCAAAAACACCAATCGAACCAACAAAATGTATACTCTGCGGCCTATGTGTACGTCGCTGTATTGAGGCCACATGGGACAGCGTAATTGGATTCGTTGGAAGAGGACCAAAAAGACAGATCACACTTTATCCTGAAAAAGCATCGATATGCACTGTTTGCGATTATTGCCATGATGTCTGTCCTACAGGAAGAATAACATCAACAGGACCCGATCCTCCATTCCCCCAAATAGATGACATTCTAGCAGGAAGAGAATAATTAAAATTAAATATATTATCAACTGCGATATCATCTAAGAAGAATTCTCCATTAGGGGCATCATGAAAGTTGGCAAAAGAGCGGCTTATTGAGGCTTTGAATGATCTTGTAGCTGTGGAGATCGCAGCTGTAACTGAGTATCAACAACATGCTTATTTGATTGACGACCCGAAAGTGATTGACCTTCTTGAAGATTTCTCTATGGATGAAATGGCTCATATTGAATATTTTTCCAGGGAGGTTGCACGTTTAGGTGGAATTCCTACAGTCATTCCAAAACAAATCAAGCATGCTGGAAAAACCTCTGAGGAATTATTGCAGCGTGATGTACACGTAGAGGCTGACGCAATCAAACGTCTAACTGAATATATGAAGACCGCAGAAGAAGAAGGAGAACCTAAAATAAAGAAACTTTTGGAAGACATTAGAGCTGATGAGATAGTCCATCATGATATGCTTGAAGCTCAACTGACTCCGCCCAAAGATTTCTGGAGCAAAATGAAGAACTCCATGGATATTGGCTCAGGTTTAATATTGACGGGGTTAATCTGGCTATATTTATGGGTATTTCAATGGTATGTTTTCTTCTTGTTTGATGCTCGTTGGGCTCACAACTTTGCTTATCCACTCATCCTACTAACAATAGGAGTAGCCTACAAAGGAAAAAAAATGTCTACAGACCTTTTAGCATCAATCTCAGCTTTTATGATAATTCCTACCGAAACTGGATTGATTTCAGGCACACATAGCACATACATAGTCGGCATTATACTGTTGATTATACTACTATTGCTAGTAACTGAGAGAGGAAAAAAACAAGAATTACTATTCTTCCAGCACCGTTCAAGGCGATGGCTCAAAAAACATCTTTTGACTTTTGCTTTCCTGTTTCTGTTACATATGCCATTCATTTACTGGTTTACTAGAGTGCTCTTTGGTGAACCTGCGGAGTTAAACATGCCACCCGAGTCACCGTGGGAAAGGGCAAATTGGGGTACGGCTTCATACAACATTTTAGTCATTCCATTTGCACTCATAGGGATGGCGGAGAGGTTCAGGGGAACTCTCAGAAGACGAATATCAATGTCAAAGCTTGGGTATTGGTGGTCTCTTCTGATAATAATCGTCGGAATCATAATGATCGGAGTAGCATCGGGAGATTGGTTGAGATATTCAGCACCTCTGGTAATAGCAGTAATAATACTCATAGTTTCAATAGTAGCCTACAAGAAATAGTTACAATTTTACCTCTTCCCATTTTTCTTTAAACACACTCGCTCAATAAATAGAGAAGTGATAATTGAAAAAGAAACAATCTTGGTAATGTAGTTAAGAAGTAGACTTGAAAATCCCGATAATATAGGAAAACCAATCAGTATCCAGATTACAAATCCTACGATAAAAATTATAATTGAACCATATAGAATTCTATTTCTTGACCAAAATCCTATTCCAGAAATTGGCATAATCAACCAGGAAACTCCAAGAACGATATTGTAGGGATTACCATGTAAAATAGGGTGCCCGTGAACCATCATCGCAATAATGCTGAATATGAATTCGAATAAGAAAGCGGCTCCAAATGGACAAGCTGAAGCTATCATAAAAGAATTCAATGCAGAAGTTCTTTTGCATAGTAACAAAAGAATTACAAAAAAGGAAAAAACTGCACTGACCCATGTAATAGGGAAAATTATATTCAAATCAGTTGTTGGACCACCGAGAAGTTGTTTGAGGACAGTTGGTCCAATCCATGATCCTGGACCTGCAAAGTTAAGAATTAACCATTGTATCCATAATGGCATATATATTATCCATGGTTTTTTCCGAATAAAAAGGAGGACAGACAAGTTTCAGATTTACACCTAGGAATCCAAGCTACCAAATTCTTAAAAAAAACATAAAAAAATTAGATATATTGATCAGCCTTTCTTACCTATGATCCTTCCACGCCCGACTTTCCCTTCGTCAGCTGCTTTTACCCACATTGCTAAGCCGTCATCAGCAGCTTGAAAGAGTTCAGCTCCGTATTGTTTCAGTATTCCATCTTTTAATTTCTCTCGGAGCATCTTCTGGTAAAGGTGGCAATGTTCAGTGAAATCTTTGCTTAAGTCTTCTTTCACTAATATTTGGAATCCTGTCTTTTTCATTAGCTCTTCGTAGCCGTCTAAGGTTTCCATATAAGGGAATGCCATGAAACTGTTGAGAGCTTCCCAC
>JBAUBP010000354.1:0-4795 GCA_049676905.1 Bathyarchaeia archaeon | reverse complement strand
GCATTGCACCAATTATTACCAGTTATGTAAACATTGAAGAGAAGTTGGCAAAACACTTTGAGTCGCATTATTAATTATTTGCATAAGATCATTGCTTAAGATATTCTATCATTTCCTCGTTAAGCTCAAGCCAATCAACTATTAATTTTGCGTCTCTCGGTTTGTTATTGAATATTTGTTTGATATATGGTATAAAATATTGAATTGATCTACCAGTTGATAGGTGACTTTTTGCGGCTATCTTCCTTCCTATCGAAGTCCGCAAAGCTTTTTCTCTTCTGGCCTTTGCTCTCAGTTTTATCCGTTCTGGGAATCGCATTTTTACCCATCCAGGTTTAGTATGTTCTCTGCTCATTGCCACACCTGCTGTCATAAAGTCCAGAGCGTAAGAGAGCAACCGCCAATTTTGTGTTTGCCTTATTCTTTTTAGGAATAGATCTGCTTTCGCCAGGGCTTGAAGTGCTTTGGCCCTATCTCTTGGATCCGATAACTGAGTTGGAGCATTTTCATATATCCATTCAAATAGCATCTCATAATCTACTTCGGATAGCTCAATGGCTTTTCGAGCCCAACTGCAGGTCTTAGCTTTGAAAACATTTCCTAATACTTCAAAGATGTTTGACTTCCGATCTCGCCATCCAAGCCAAGTGACATCATCATAAGAAATTATTTTCTTTCCAGTTGATAGAGTCTGTAGATCATTGATGATTGAACGCATATCACCTTCGTTTCTTTCGACAAGGAATCTTAGAGCTCTATCGTCTATCTCTAAACTTTCCTTTTCACATATTTTCTTCAAGTATGGTATAGAATCTCGAAGTCCGAGTTTCTTGAATTGGATCATTAAGCAAGTATTGCGTAGAGGCGCCAATCGTGGGTTCCAAGGATCGTTTGCTGTTAGTATAATGGGCCATTTTGTATTTTTTATTACGGAAATAATGGCTTCGACGGCTCCTCTATCCGCTCTAGAATCAATTCCGTCAACCTCGTCTAAAAGTATCAACCTCTTTTTTCCTAAAAGGCTACTCTGTCCTGCGGCGGTTCCTACAATTCTTCCGATTGAGGCAGTTGTTCTCTTGTCACTAGCATTCATTTCAACAAGATCGAAATTCAAATCTCGTGATGCTGCCTCAGCTGTAACGGTTTTACCAGTTCCAGCGGGTCCATGCAATAGTACTGCTTTCTTTTTCGGAATTCCTTTTTCCCAAGAAGAAAGCCATTTTCTAAATGATATTATAGCTTCTTTATTACCTGCAATATCGTCCAGATGTCGAGGCCGATATTTGTTCTGAGTCCAAGGTATTCCATAAGTCGCCATAATTTGGCGCCCACTTTTATGTGTTGAAGCTTCTAACACAACATTCAGACTATTAAAATTCGTTCTTTTCTAATTTTTCCTATAAGTATTTCTCAAAGAAATCTTGTCCCACTTCTTCTGGTAGCGGTATACCAGTTGCCTTTGAGGCTCTTTCCGTCAAGGCGATCAGGTCATCCCTATCAATTAATTCTAGTTTCCATTTTCTTGCTCCAGCCATTAGTTGTTGCAGGCCGACTTTTACACGTTCATTCATGTATCCATAGAGTCCGATCGCTTCCCACGGTATTTCCTTGAATCTCTCATTATACTTAGCCTTAAGCTCAGGTGCACATATGAAGAATTTCTCAGGGTCATCTCCATACTTTTGTGAGAATGCTCTTGGAAGTGCTTTTCTTTCAGCAAGACTTGTAAAGTGTGAAGATTTCATAACTGCTGTTAATGGAGATCTACCGAACAATATTGCTTTGATGTGAGGGCCATTCCCAAAATTGCTGAGCGCTATAGATTTGAATGTTTGACTTTCATCAATGAATCCGCCCGCCATTACCAAGTCAGGAACATGTTTGCCTTTTTTCTTTAAAATTTCTGCGCATCTCAAAACTTGGCTTTCAAGATATACTGTTGGAGTACTCATCTCATCCATCATTGGAACGGGACTCATACCAGTGCCACCACCAGCACCGTCAAAAGTAAGAAAATCAATCTTGGCTTCTGAGGCGGCTTTCATGGTGAATGCTACTTCTGCAGCGTTATAAGCTCCAGTCTTCAAAGATATTTTCTTGGCACCTTGTTCTCTTAATTGGTCAATATCTTCTAAGAAGCCTTCCATAGTCGGAATTCCGACTCTGCTATGTCTTTCGAAAGAATGTATTATTCCCTGTTTGAAAGCTTCTTGAATAGCAGGATCTTCTGGGTCAGGAATAACGAAATATCCCCGTTTTTTAAGCATAATAGCTCGCTCAATATCTTTTACCCTGACTTCTCCGCCTATCGCTTTTGCGCCTTGACCCCATTTTCTCTCTATTATGTTAACTTCAAGCTTGGTTAGTGCATAAATGTCGATTCCAAGTCTTTGATCTTCAACGTTGGTCTGTACCGCAATATCGCCATTTTTTCCATCCCAGAATTTTCTGAAAGACTCAACTCTTCTTTTCAGTTCACCTGATTCTACAACCTTACCTTTTTCCAATTTTGTTTCTGGGTCCATTCCACAGATATTTTCGCCTATCGTGATCAATATCCCTGTTATTGCAGCACCAGCAGCAAGACCATCCCAGTATATTCTTGCAACTTCAGTAGAACCATATGCTCCGATTATGGCTGGCATCTTCAATTGGATACCACCGACCGAGCTTGTTACATCTACATTTTGGAAGAAGGCTTGATCAGGATCAGGGGCTATTCCTTCTGCTTTAAGCATGCTTGCTTGAATGTTGAAATGAGACCAGTCTAATCTAAAATCTTTCAACGCACCTGCGGTGCTGTATCCGAAATAGAACGGGTCAGGGTAAAGCGCTTCTCTTCCCCGGAATGCAGCTAAACTTATTTCACATAGAACTGAACAATCGCTAGTGCATATAGGACACATCCCACTTGTACAACTTGTATCTTTAACTCTAGTTGTAGTGCCAGTAGTGGATTTACCGTCAAGATATGACGCATTGTTCTGGACTCTTTCTACCAACATATTCAACCTCTACTAAGAATAAATCCTTTTGAAAGAATAAACTACTTATAAACTAAGTCTTCAGTGCACACGCGCGTTAAAAGCAAATTTGATAATAAACACATATGAATTTAGCTAATCTGGACAGAAAAGACCTAATCGATTAGCTACCTAACGCATTACTTTTCCTAACGCATGCACGTTATTTCTGGATATTCTCAGATGCAATTTGGGCTAGAAGAGCGCTTAATTGAACTTCCTCATCAGCGCCTTGAGCCAATCTAAAATCGACTTCTCCGATAGCCTCAGCAATCTCTACTCTTTTTTTCTCTGGCAATTCTATTCTGAATATTTGAGAATGGAGCTCTTTGATAATTTCTTGTCCGGATATTCCGTATTCTATCAGTACCGTACGTAATTTATTTCTCGCCTCAATAAATTCATTTTTGAGTGCAAGTGACAATATTTCTTTGATGTCTTCATTGGTTACTTTACCGATAATTTGGTAGACAGATTTTTCATTGATCTTCTTTCCTAAAGAAGATGCTGACTGTAGTGTGTTAATGGCACGTCTCATATCACCTTCAGAAAATGAAACTATAGCTTCGAGAGCGTTTGGTCCTAAAGTTATTTCTTCATTTTTAGCAATTTCACCCAGATATGAACTAATGTCATCTTTCGATAACGGCGAAAATCTGAATAACGCACATCTCGATTGGATCGGTTCAATTATTTTCCCTGAGTAGTTGCAAGATAGAATGAAGCGACAATTCTCAGTATATCTCTCCATTGTCCGTCTTAACGCATGTTGGGCGTCAGACGTCATATTATCAGCCTCATCGAGCACCAGCAATTTGAAGGGCACTTGGCTTATAGTTGAAATCCTCGCGAATTCCTTCACCGTAGTTCTGATTACATCTATTCCTCTTGCGTCACTTGCGTTAAGTTCCATATATGCATCCATGTATCTTTCTCCGAATATATCATGAGCAAGACAGATGGAAGCTGTGGTCTTTCCTGTTCCTGGCGGACCTGCGAAGAGGCAGTGAGGCATAGATTTTGTTTTTGCAAATCTCTTGAGTTGTTCTACGATCTCAGTCTGATTTTTAATTTCATTAAGTTTCTTTGGCCTATATTTCTCAGCCCACATCGCTGCTTCCAAACCACTCAAATCCTATCAAACATTAATCTAAGTAGACTAATAAAATCACAATTAAGGTATCCAAGGCGCCTTTTTTTCTTGTTCTTTTGAGAGAAAGAGATGTATATCTCTAGCGGTATTTTTCGCTCCACTCATTGCTTCTATTACTGTTTTCGAGTTAGGGACTATGTCGCCAGCGGCCCATATTCTTTGATGGGAAGTTCTTCCTCTGCCATCAACGACTAGATAGCCTGAATCATTGACTTTGAGGTTTGGTGTTGTCTTCCCAATTATTGGATTTGGTCCTTGCCCTATGGCTATTATCACCATATCCAAATCAAGTGTGAAATTTGATTCTTCTTTTGCGATTGGTTTTCTCCTTCCTGAATTATCAGGTTCACCTAGTCGCATCATTAGACATTCGAGGCCTTTTACATAGCCTTTCTCGTCTCCAAGTATCCTTACCGGATTTGTTAGCATCATGAATTGAATGCCTTCATCTTTTGCATTTTCCACTTCTTCAACTCTCGCTGGCATCTCTTTTTCTGTTCGGCGATATATGATATAGACTTCTTTTGCCCCTAACCGCCTTGCAGTTCTTGCAGAATCCATAGCTACATTTCCCCCTCCAATAACAGCGACTTTTTCACCGACATAAACTGGCGTATCA
>JBAUBP010000353.1:0-1915 GCA_049676905.1 Bathyarchaeia archaeon | reverse complement strand
CACGTGACGTTGAAAATGCACTTTTTTAGAAGAAATTCGAAACAAAAGGGGGTGATTTAGGATGCAGGAGAACCAGCTGATTCACGAATTCCAGAAGAATGCCAATGAGAAGATCAGAGCAGAATTCTGTGAGTACAAGGGAAGAGATCTGTTTAATCTGAGGGTTTTTTTTCAACCTGATGATTCTAGTGAAGAATGGCTTCCTACACGAAAGGGGATCACCTTGAGTGCAAGTCTTATGCCTGAGCTAAGAGAAGCTATTGACAAAGCCTTTCAGCAATGGAAGAAGAGAACAAAAAAGTGAACAGTTTACTCATTTAATCTAACAGGAGGTTAAATTACTTTAGGTAGAGAGTGGCGCATCGTGGCCGTAAGGAGGTGCAGGAAAGATGAATGGAGAGACTATTAACAGCAGCTGAGGTTGCACAGATATTAAACTGTCACCCTCAAACAGTGTACAGAAACAGGGATCTCCCCTGTATCAATATTCCTGGTGTGGGAAAACGCTTTAAAGAGTCAGATCTAAACAAATATTTGGAGCAAAAATCCACTTTTTTACTTAAGAACATAACAAACAACTTGCCTTTTAAGTCGGTAGAACCGACATTATATCTAGGAGGTGTTAATTGCGAGATGCCGAAAGGCAAAAACAAAACTCGCTATAATTTAGGCTTTGGTGCTATTTATCAAAGGAAGACAAAAAAGGGAAAAATCAGGTGGTATCTTGACTACAAGGATGTTAATGGAATGAGACAACAAAGGGTCGCAGCACATGCTGTTACTGCAAATGATGCAGAAATTGAATTGAAAAATGTTATTCTCAATGAGCACGCTAGGAAATGCGGAGTTAAGAACAAAAAGAGGGAAATTGGCTTCAGTGCCTTTTCTGAGATATATCTTAGGGATTATGCTGCTGTGGTAAAGATTAGAAGCTATAGAACGGACTATGGAAATCTGAAAGGATTAAGCGAGTATTTTAAGGACATGGAACTCAGAGAGATTACTCCTATGATGATTCAGAAGTTCAGAGCCTCACGTCTGAGTAAAGGAAACTCGAGAAGCACAACAAATCGTTATGTTGCCCTGCTAAAGAAAATGTTAAACCTAGCAATTGAAGAGGGTTGCCTCGAGCAGAATCCCGCGACAAAGGTAAAGCTCTATTCAGAGAAAGACAGACTAAGGACAAGGACAATAACTGAAAAAGAAGAACATATGCTCCTTGAGGAATGCTCAGAGCATATCAAGCTGATTATTATTGTTGCCCTCAATACCGGGATGAGACTTGGGGAAATTCTAAATCTCCAATGGGATCAGATTGATTTAAGCAGCAGGATTATTCGGGTGGAAAAAACAAAGAGTGGTTTAGTTAGATATGTCCCACTAAACAACTTTCTCTACCATGAGCTGTTGAGGTTACAGAGCACGCGTAATCAGAATGCGACAGTATTCCTGAATTCAAAAACGGGAAAACCACTTACTACAATTAAAACTGCTTTCAATGCTGCGTGTAGAAGGGCCAAAATCAGCGGTTTGAGATTCCATGATCTTAGACACTCATTTGCCTCGCGGTTAATTGAGAGGGGAGTAGACCTGATTACAGTGAAGGAGTTGTTGGGTCACAGTTCGGTAAAAATCACCGAACGCTATACTCATTCATGCGGTGAACAGAAGGAAAGGGCAGTAGAACTTCTAAGAAAAAATGCCACAAAAAAGGCTGAAAACGAGGAAGATCTGTTACACATTCGTGACATGACAAAGGCATTCCCGATTTTTCCCCTGGTAAATGGAGGTAGAGCAGCAGACTCTTAATCTGGAGGTTGAAGGTTCGAGTCCTTCACGGGTCACACCACTTTCCCCTGTAAAGAACCAATTTTGTTTTAGTCTGAGTTAATTTAATCGAGTCATTTTTAGTCAT